>JAYTVY010000485.1:0-1751 GCA_043743755.1 Bryobacterales bacterium
ATCAGCCACGCGACGAACAGATAGAGTCCCTGGAAGGCGTCAAAACGAACGCGCCGGTTGGTGCGGAAGCGCGTGGATGCCAGTACTACTATGGCTGCCAGCCAGCCGAGGATTGGGATGTAGCAAAGCAATGACGCGGTGCGGGCGCTGATGCCGGACAGGTAGTCGGTGGAGGGGCCGGGCGCGGGGGCCTTGGGCTGGACGCCGCCGCAGCCGGCGCAAAATACGTCGGCGGGCGATACGGGCTTTCCGCACTGGGTGCAAAAGGGCATCTGCTGTTAACTACGTTAGACTGAGCGGATCTGTTCCAGCAACTCGGGGTGGGCGGCCGGGGGGCGGCCGCGCATGTGCTACGATTCGCGCAATGAAGATTCTTGCATTGTGCTGGCTTCTGGCCCTCTCCACCGCGCTACAGGCGGGAAAATCGCTGGAAGTTTACTTTGTCGATGTGGAAGGGGGGCAGGCGACACTGGTGGTTTCGCCTTCCGGGCAGTCGCTGCTTATCGACACGGGGTGGCGGGGGTTCAATGGTCGCGACGCCGGGCGCATTGTGGATGCGGCCAAGGCCGCCAAGATCAAGCAGCTGGATTACGTTTTGATCACCCACTTCCATCGCGATCACGTGGGCGGAGTCACGCAGTTGATGGACCGAATGAAGATCGGGACCTTCCTCGATCATGGACCGAACACGGAAGACTCCAAAGTCACTCGCGAAGACTACGCGGATTATGAGAAAGCTCTGGGACGCGGTGGGCAGCATCTGGTGCTCAAACCGGGCGACACGGTTCCGGTGAAAGGCATAACGGTGCAGGTGGTGGCCGCCAATGGCGAGCACATCTCCAAGCCGCTGGAGGGGGCTGGCCAGCCGAATCCACTGTGCAGCTCGGCAGCCAAGAGGGAGCCCGACCCCACCGAGAACGCGCACTCCCTGGGAGTGCTGATCACGTATGGCAGCTTCCGCCTGGTGGACCTGGGCGACCTTACGTGGAACAAGGAGCTGGAGCTGGCCTGCCCCAACAATGTGATTGGCACCGTGGATGTATACCTGACCACGCATCACGGATCGGAGCCGTCGGGACCGGCGCAGATCGTCCATGCGCTGCATCCGCGGGTAGCCATCATGAATAACGGCGCCAAGAAGGGCGGCAGTCCGAAGGCGTGGCAGATTGTGAAGGATTCACCTGGGCTCGAAGACCTCTGGCAGCTGCATTACGCGATGGAAGGCGGGCGGGAGCATAACGCCGCGGACACATATATCGCCAACGTCGACGAATTCTGCGAGGGCAAGAGCCTGAAGCTGACCGCGGAATCGAACGGAGCGTTCACCGTGACGAATTCCCGAAACAAATACCAGAAATCTTACGCGGCCGGAGCGCGATAATGCGCGGAGCCGCGCTGCTGTCGCTGTGCCTCGCATGCGGGCTGAGCGGCCAGATGAAGTCGGTGAATCCGGCGATCAAGAAAATCGTCGATGAGATCTCGCAGGACCGCATCGCCGAAACGCTGAAGAAGCTGGAGAGCTTCGATACACGCTATATCTTCTCCAGCGACGACGATCCGGCGAAGGGCATCGGGGCGGCGCGACGCTGGATCTTTTCGCAATTCCAGAGTTACAGCCCGCGTCTCGAAGTGAGCTATGACTCCTGGAATGTCAAGAAGAAGGGCCGCATCGTCCGGGACGTAACGCTGCACAATGTGGTGGCAGTGCTCCCCGGAACCGTGAACCCGGAGCGGCGCTTTATCGTCAGCGG
>JAYTVY010000486.1:0-2592 GCA_043743755.1 Bryobacterales bacterium
AGGCCGGTTCCAAGGGGACCAGGGCAAGTTTAATCGCATCCTACTTACTTGGTGCGCGTGCGGACCCGATGTTCTCACCCAGGCTTTGACATAGATTTACATATCAGAGCCGCACACAGCCCCGGTACCCGGTAGACTCTGGATAAGCGGCTGCGTCCATACGTGTAGCCTCGGGTCTGGAAATCGAATCTTGCAGCGCGCCATCCTAATATCACTCGCCGGATGCATTTCACTGCTCGCGCAGAGCGGCGTAGTTCGATCAGGCGCACAGCCCATCCCCGGCGCCAGCATTACCGCGACTCTCAAAGATCAAAAAGTAACCACCGTCACCGCCGAGGACGGATCTTACCGCTTCCCGCCGCTCGCCGAAGGCACGTGGACTTTAGAAGTGAAGATGTTCGGCTTCGCTCCCGCAAAGCAAACCGCTCTGGCAGGGGCCGCCAAGCCCGTGGATTTCAATATTCAATTGAGCGAGTCGCCGGCCGCGCGCCGCCTGGCGCAAGCGGCCGCGGGACGCCCGGGCGTGGCCCCCGGCGAAATCGAAACACAGCTTCAAACGGATCTGAATTCGAGCCAGGCGCCGCAAATGGCCGCGTCGGCCGCTGGGGGCGGGGACAATAGCAACGAGTCCTTCCTGGTCTCCGGGAGCCTGAGTCAAGGGCTGGCGCCGAATGCGGCGCCCGATTTCGGCGGCGATTTCATGCAGCGCGGCGGCGCCAATGGCGATGGAAACAATGTACCCGGTCAAGGCCCCGGAGCGGGGCGCGGCGGCGGCGGTCCCGGAGGCTTTGGGGGGGGCGGAGGATTTGGCGGACCAGGCGGCGGAGGACGCGGGCAGGGCGGTGGTGGACCCGGCGGCGGGCGCGGCGGATTCCAGGGCGGCGGGCGTCCCGGAGGCGCGCAATTCGGCAATCGCCGACGCCCCAACGGCATTCACGGAATGATCTCGTTCACGCTGAACAACTCGGCGCTCAATGCCAGGCCGTTTTCCATTAGCGGGCTGGACGCCTTTCAACCCGCTTATGGCCAGGGCCGCTTCAATGTGGTTGCCGGTGGACCGCTGGTCTTCCCCAAGCTGGTGAAGGATCCCGCCACATTTTTCTCGTTCAACTATTCCGCCACTCGCGCCCGCAATCCGTACACCGCGTTCGCCACCGTGCCCACCGCGGCCGAGCGCATGGGCGATTTCTCGCAAGCCGTGCAGTCCTCGGGTCCCCTTTCGATCTCTGATCCCGCGACGCATGCTCCGTACCAGAACAACGTCATTCCCCGGCAACAGCTCAATCCCATTGCCCTCAGCTTGCTGAAATATATTCCGCTGCCCAACTCGCCCGACCCCATCAATAACTACGCCTTCTATGCCTCCGTTCCTCAGAACAGCGACAACGTGGGCGTGCGCCTGCAGCGCAACGTCACCAAGGCCGACCGCCTGTCTTTCGGTCTCAACGTCCAGCGCCGCTCGGGGAATTCCGCGCAGCCTTTCGGATTTATCGATACCGGCGACGGCTTCGGCTTGAATACAAATCTGCAATGGACTCACAATCTCTCGACGCACCTGATCAGCAATGCGCGGGTGACGTTCAACCGCAACCGCAGCACCACCACGCCCTTCTTCGCGTTCGGCGTGGATGTGGCCGCGCTGGATGGTATCGCCGGAACTTCCACGAATCCCATCAACTTCGGCCCTCCGAATCTGAACTTCACCAACTTCGGCGCGCTCCGCGACGCCAACGCGGTTCTCACGAGAAATCAGAGTCAGACCTTTAGTGAAAACGTTATCTTCATCCGCGGCCGCCACTCATTCACGTTCGGCGTGGAATACCGGCGCAGCGATCTCAGCACGCGCACGGATCCCAACGGCCGCGGCACTTTTAATTTCACGGGCCTTGCCACCAGCGCCTTCAGCGCTCAGGGTCCGGTTCCCAATACCGGCTATGACTTCGCCGATTTCCTTCTGGGCCTGCCGCAATCCAGTTCGATACGCTACGGCGACTCCAGCACCTACTTCGCGCAAAACGTCTGGACCGGACTCGTCAACGACGATTTCAAAGTGCATCCACGCCTGACGCTGAATGTGGGAGTGCGCTACGAATATTTCTCTCCGCTGGCGGAAAAATACGGACGCGCCGCCAACCTCGACATCGGGCCCGGCTACACGGCGGTGGCAGTGGTAATCCCGGGGCAGGCGGGGCCGTACACCGGATCCTTTCCCGGCGGCCTGATCAATCCTCAATACAAGAACATTTCGCCGCGGCTCGCGCTGGCCTGGAAGGTACCGCGCATCAAGCGATCCACCATCGTGCGCGCGGGCTACGGCATCTATTACAACGGTCAGGCCTATAACAGCCTGGGATCTAAACTGGCGCAGCAGCCGCCCTTCGCTATTTCGAACAGCATCAACACCAGTCCCCAGGATGTGCTCACGCTGGCGCAAGGCTTCGCGGCCACCACTCCCGGCGACATCACCAATACATACGCCGTCGACCGGTTCTTCAAGACTCCTTACGCGCAAACATGGAATCTTCAAATCCAGCATGACCTGCCCATGGGATTCTTCATGGAGTTGGGATACCTGGGCACCAAGGGCACGCA
>JAYTVY010000487.1:0-9075 GCA_043743755.1 Bryobacterales bacterium
CGTCGCGATTTCATGCGCCACGGGCTCGCTGAAATGACGGCGCAGGCGCTCCATTGAGGAGCTCACCAGGCCGCTTAGCGATTCTTCGAGCGCGGTGCGAACATGCGCAAGGTCCCCGCCTGTGCCGGTATGGCGCAGCCATTGGTCGCGGCGCTCCAGCATGCGCGCGATGAGCGTCTCGGCGCCGCCGAAATCATTGTCCAGATGCAGCAGCAGCGTGGAAATAGGGCCCAGGCGGCCGGCGCGCTCTTCCTCCGCAACCAGGCTCAGCGTCGCGCGCGCGGCTTCGCGGTAAAGATCCTCGGGACGCTCAGTGACTTCCGGCTGGGAGCCGAAACGGGCCAGCCAGGGCATGCTGCGCGTGATGCCGGCGCACAGCGCGTCGATGGTTTCGATGCGCAGGCGCGCGGGGTTGCGGGCCAGTTGCCAGTTGAGCCGCCGGTCGCGTTCCAGAACAGCCGAGGCCAGCGGTGTGTCACCCGCGCGTAGCGCGTTCAAAACCCGCGCGCGCATTTCTGAAGCGGCCTTGCGTGTGAAAGTAATCGCCACCACCGCTTCCGGATACTCCACCTCCGCCAGCAAGCGCAGATAACGCCGGATCAGCAGCTCGGTCTTGCCCGAGCCCGCCGGAGCTTGCACCAGGAACGACACGCCAGGGTCAAGCGCGCGGGCTCGGATAGCGTCATCGATCATCCTCTGCCTCTTTCACGCGGCACAGTGCATCCAGCTTGCAAAAATCGCATGCATTGGGCTTGGGATCTACCTCGGCATCGCCCGCTACAAAACGATCCGCCAGCCTGGCCAGAACACGACGCCACTCCTCAACCTGCTCGGTAAGTGAAAAACCCGTGTCCAGCTTCATGGGCTTGAAATGCGGCAACAGTCCCGGATCCGCCAGGATGCCGCGAAATCCAAGCGTTCCCGCCTGGATCTGGACCAGCGCCGCGCCGGCCAGCGGCTCGAATATCCCGGCGCAGTAAAGCGGTAACTGCGGGTCATCCGGACGATCGCCGGACCAGCCCCCGGTCTTAACCTCGCCGGTTTTGTAATCGAGCAAAATTCGGCGGCCATCCTCAAGCTGGTCCACGCGATCCACCCTCGTGCGCAGACGCAAGCCGCCAATCCCGGCGACGCATTCGGCTTCGGGCGTCATCACCGTGAAGGGCGCGCGCGTCTTCTCCAGCTCCAGCCAATCGTAGAGCAGGCTCTCCAAACGGATTTGCTCCAGCGTGCGTCCTATTCCCGGTCCAAGCTTGTCCAGCGCCGCGCGTGCGCTGCGGGTAATCGTATCCCGCAGTTCAAGCGGCGTTATCTCCATCAAGCGCCGCTGATCGCCCAATTCGGTCCAGATCAATTCCAGCGTCTTGTGCAGCACGGAGCCTTTCTCGCGCCGCGTGAGACCCGGCGACGATTCCTCCAGTGGCCGTGCTTCCAGCCGGTATCGCGCGAACGCGCGAAAGGGACACGCCGCCATGTCCTTCAGCAAGCCTGTCCCGCCCCGCTGCGAAGATTCGGGATTTGCAACCGGACCCCGAGCGTCGCGCAGCGTCTCCAGTGCGCCGCGGCCCGCGGCCATGATCTGGGCAGTCCAGCCGCTCACGATGGATTCGTCCTCGCGCTGCCGCCAGTCGCCCGGCCACAGCGGCGTGGGCGCCAGCTCGCGATCCTGTTCCTTGCGCGGGCAGCTGAACACCACGTCGGGCGCGCTCGCCGCCAGCCGCGCCAGCACCCGGCCCGCGTACTCCAGTTCCCGATCCGGCGACGAGTTCGGAAGCCCCCGGTCGCGCTGCATCGCGATTGGAATAAACGGATTCGGATGGGCTGGCGCGGGCAGCGCGTCTTCGTGCAGACCCATCACCCAGAGGTGATCGAATGCCAGGCCCGAGGCCTCCAGCATTCCCAGGATCTGCACGGGCGCATCTTCGTCGCCGGGCTGCCACGCCGTTCGCTCCGCCAGGCGCCGCAAACGCGCCAGCGCTTCGGGCATTTTCAAACGCGGCGTGACGGAATCCAATGTGGCGAACGCCGACAGCGCCTTGTTCCAGGCCTCCACCAGTTGATACTCGGCGGAGCTGAGCGGACGTTCGCCGGGCCATCCGGCGGATTCCAGCAGCCGCGAAAACGTGCGGCTCCACGCACTGGCGGTTTGCAGTTCCGGCGCGGCGCGCATTTCGCGCTCCAGCCGCGACAGCGCTTTGGAAAGCTCGGGACAGCGGCCCGCTTCAGCGCGAAGCGCGGCCGGACTCACGCTCCAGACGCTGCGATTCCGCAGCTTCGAGTCGATTTGCGGCCGTAGCGTCGTCTCCCGGATCGCGCCCGCCAGAAAAGGAGACCGCAGCAGCATTCCAGCGTCCGTTATGTTTATCTCTCCCGCGGCCAGATCCAGCAGCAGGAACGCGGCGGCAGCCAGCGGATAGCCGGCCAGCCGCCTGCCAATCGAAAGATGATACGCGCGCTGGAAATCCTGGAACACCGCGCCCGGATGCAGCGCCTCGCGGAAGATGCGGTCCGCGGAATTGCGCAGGCTGAGAAGATCCGGAGCCACCACGCCGATGCGCGCCTCGGGCTCGCGTTCCAGAATCGCGCGCGACCAAAGCGCGGCGCCGCGCAACTCACTGGCGGTGTCGCGCAACCGTATCAGCTCCAGCGTCGATTCGAACGCGGGCGCCGCGGCCATACCCGAACCAGGCAGCTCCGCCACCAAACGGCTTTGTTGGGGAGTGAGCTCGTCGAAGCCGGCCAGCCGCGTTGTGCCCGAGGGTATCCATTCGCCCCGCTCTATTTGCCCAGTCAAGATGGAAGCGAGCCGCGCTTCTTCCAGCCAGTGATTGCGTTCGCAGCGCCGCTGGAACTCGCGCGCCCAGCCCAGAAAGGCGGCCGGATCGTCCCCGGCTTCAAAGCGCGAGTCAACGGGCAGCTCCCAGGCCTGCGCCAGCGCCCAGGCTTCCATGGCGCGCGCGGCGGTTTCGGGCACGCGCAACAAGCCGAGTCCTTCGGGCGATTCGGAAATCACCTGCTCCCAAACCGCCAGCTCCTGATTCGGCGACAGCAGCGCGGGTCCCAAGCTTCCCGAAAGCAGACGCTCACGCCAGCAGCGCCGCAGGAAAGCGGACCACGGCAGAATCGAAGGCAGGTTCCACACGGCGCGCCCGTGCCCGCGCTGCTCCGCGTGATAATTCTGTGCGAGCGCCCGCGCCAGCCGCGTGCTGGACGTGATCAGCGTGGCCTCGCCCACGCGCGCTGCTGCCTGCATTCCCGCTATGTCTCATTTTAATGTGCTCTCATGAGTAATTGAGCAAGCCCATCGCCATCGCGATTGACGGACCCGCCGGCGCGGGCAAGAGCACCATCGCGCGGCGTCTGGCCGAACGGCTCGGATTCGTGTACATCGACACCGGCGCCATGTATCGGGCGGTGGCCCTGTGGGCGCTGCGTACCGGGGTCGCGCTCTCGGACATGCACCGGCTGGAGCGGCTCGCGATTGAGGCAGCTATCGAATTCGTCCCCGGCGGCGGCACCGTGCTGCTGAATGGGGAGAATGTCACCGACGCAATTCGCACGCCCGAAGTGTCGGAAGCGGCGAGCCAAGTTTCCGCGGTTGCAGCCGTCCGCCGGGCGCTGGTGGCCAAGCAGCGCGAGATCGGCGAGCAGGTTTCGGTGGTGATGGAAGGGCGCGACATTGGATCCGTGGTGTTTCCCGATGCCAAGGTGAAGATTTTCTTGGATGCGCATCCAGAACAACGCGTGGCCCGGCGTGCGCTTGAGGCGTCGCTGCCGCCCGAGGTGGTGTCTCGGCAGATTGATGAGCGCGACCGCCGCGACCGCACCCGCGCGGAATCGCCGCTCGTGCAAGCTCCCGACGCGGTGTATGTGGATACCACCGGCATGACGCTCGATCAGGTAGAGGAGGCGGCGCTGCGCATCGTGCGGGAGCGAACGTCGAATGGAAAGGAGCGGACGCACTAAACCACGAAACCATGAACGATTTGTTGATCATGAAATTCGGCGGCACCAGCATGGGCTCGGCGGAACGCATTCGCGTAGCCGCGGGCATCTGCGCGGAACAGCGCCGTATTCGCCCGGTGCTGGCGGTGGTTTCCGCGATGTCCAAGGTGACGGACTTGCTGGTGGACACCCTGCGCCATGCGGAAGGGGACGATGAGGCGGGGATGGCGGCCAATCTCGAGCGGCTCGCGGACCGTCATCGCGAAGCGTGCGCGGAGCTTCTCGACGGCCCCCGTGCCGGCGAAACCGAGGCGCAACTGGAAGCGCTCACCGGCGACTTCCGGCGCATTGCGAACGGCATCCGCATGCTCGGCGAGCGCCCCCCGCGTTCAGTGGATGAAGCGGTCGCCATAGGAGAGCGGCTCTCGGCGCTGTTGATGGCCGAATATCTGCAGTCCATCGGGATCGCGGCGCAGCCGGTGAATGGCGCGGACGTCATCGTTACCGACGCCGTGTTCGGCAACGCCTCGCCGCTCATGGAAGAGACTCGCAAACGGGCCGAAGCGCGCATCCGGCCTCTGCTGGATGCAAATATTATCCCCATCGTCACCGGCTTCAACGGAGCCACGCTGGACGGGCGTCCCACTACGCTTGGCCGCGGCGGATCGGATTTTTCGGCTTCCATTCTGGCCGCCACCCTGGGCGCCAAGGAGCTCTGGATCTGGACCGATGTCGACGGCATCATGAGCGCGGACCCGCGCTCCGTTCCCGAAGCCCGCGTGCTCCAGGAAGTCACCTATCATGAGGCGGCCGAATTGGCATACAACTGCGCGAAGGTGCTGCATCCCCGGACGCTGGCGCCCCTGATCGAGCGGCAGATTCCGGTGTGGAGCAAGAACAGCTTCAACCTCGCGCACCCCGGCACCCGCATCGCACCCAGCGTTAAGTGGGCCCAAGGCCCGCGCGCCGTCACCTCAATGGCGAATGTGACGCTGATCTCCATTGAGCCCGCCAGCTCCATCGTCAGCGGCACCCGCATCATGGCGCGCGCTCTCGAAGCGCTGAGCGCCGCCAACGCGGAAATCCTGGCGTTTTCCAGTTCCAGCTACCGTCAGAGTTTCTGCTTCCTGATTCGCAATGAGGAAGTGCCCGAGGCCATGAAGCATCTGGAAGCGGACTTGGCGCTGGAGCTGACGCACGGTTACTTGAAGCCCCTGGATATCGATCAAAACGTCGGACTGCTGGCCGTGGTCGGCGAGGGGATGCACGGAACGCCCGGCTTGGCGGGCCGCATCTTCAGCGCCATTTCGCGCCAAAACGTCAATATCATCGCCATCGCCCAGGGCTCCAGCGAACTTACCATCAGTATCGTAGTCCACCGCGACGGCCTGGAGCGCGCCATCCGCGCCGTCCACGCCGAATTCGGCTAACGCAGCCGTACGGCGGGGCCCCTGCCCCGCGCGGAGCCCCCCGGCTCCGCTTCCCCAAGTTCAAGGCCGCTACGCCAGCGTTTCCGCTTGCGCGCGATGGTAGGCGTTGTGCGTATACCCGTCACATCGGGCCGCAGACCTTGCCATAGCGTACAGCTTATCCTCGCTGACGGTTTCCAGTATGCAATCGTCGAAGGACTGGCACAGGCGCACCCAGAATATTGGCCCTGTTCCAATGCGCTTGATTCACCGGTACGGTCCTGGAATCCCCCGCGCGATATGCACCATACAGCCCTTGCGTATAGCCACCGCCAGCGTGAAATCGCGGGAAGTCTTCCAGTTTTCGATGAACTCGGCACCCCTAAGCATGCCAGCGCCTGGCTGAACGCCGTCACCAAGCAATCTACGCACGTCAGAACCGGTAATCGGCCGGCTTAATCCCCTTCACGCGCAAGTACACGATGCATTGTCCGCGATGATGCGTGGTGTGATCCATCGCGAACTGAATAGCCTCCAGGCCGCTCATCGTACCGTCCGGAGTCTTATAGCTCTTCTTCAGCTGTTCGGCCGTCAGCGAACTCATGCCCGCCGCGAAAGCGTCGAAGGATTCGTTCAGCCGCTTGATCACCGCCGCTTTCGCGAAGTCCTTGGACTCCTCGCCCGGCTTCTCGCCTTTGATGATCGCCATGAAATACATGTTCGCGCCGGCGATGTGCCCCATCTGCTCACCGAAAGTCATCTCGTCGGCATTGGGTTTGAAGCTGTACGATTCGGCCGGCATCTGCTCGGCGATTGCCAGCGTATACTCTTTTGAAGTCTTCCAATGGCCGGCCAGCTTGTCTCGGAGTGAGGTCTCGGACGAATCCACCGCGAACGCCGGCACGCAGGCCAGAATCATTAGCAACGCAAAATATTTCTTCATGGTTTTTTCCCCTTAGAATTTGTACTGCGGCGGCTTAATGCCTTTCACGCGCAGGTAGACTTCCGCTTGTCCGCGATGATGCGCCATGTGGGTGAACGCTCCCAGCATCACCTCGCGCACGCTCGATTGCCGCCCTTCGGGACCGCGCAACTCACCCAGCTGTTCTTCGGTGAGCGCGCCGATGATCTCCGAGCAATAATCGAAGGAATCGCCGGCTAGCTTCATGACGGTTTCCTTATCGAAATTCGCCGGCTTGCTGGAAGGCGATTTCGATTTATTGAATGTGGAACAGTAAAAATAATTGGCCTGGGCGATGTGGGCTATCTGCTCTCCAAAGCTCATTTCGCCGGCATCGGGTTTGAACGCATAGCCGTCGGCGGGCATGGCGTCCGCCACTGCCAGCGTCAGCTCGCGGGCGTTCTTCCAGTGTTTTCCATACTCACCGGCGTATTTGGCCTGCGGCTTCGTATCGTCGGCCGCCATCAATGGCAGCGCCAGCAGCGCGCAAATCGGTAGCGCGAATATTCTCATGTGAAACCTCCTTGGTGTTATCTTCCAGCATACCTGTTGGCCGCCTTCCGAGCGCCCTCGCGACTCATACGCTATCATGGAAAAGTAGCGATCCCGCCCTGTTTGGTCATCCAGTCCAATCCAGATAACCACAGGCTCGGGCGCACGCCAGTGGGGAGGTGAGTTTAGTTTGGCTGAAGTCAATGTACAAGACGGCGAGACCTTGGAAAGCGCGCTCCGCCGGTTCAAGAGAAAAGTGCAGCAGGAAGACATCATCAAAGAAATCAAGCGGCACTCGTTCTATTTGAAACCAGGTGAGAAGAAGCGCACCAAGGAAGCGCTGGCCCGCAAACGCAACCGCAAAAAGCGCGGCAAAGACATCGAATAGATGTGCCGCGGGCTTTAGCCTGTGTTTAAGCCGGAGATTCCCCATCTCCGGCCCTCCCCTCTCGATTGCCCCCCCGCCGGAAACTCGCTAGACTCGTTTCTGAAGAATACCGCCATGTCCCAAACTCCCAACCCCACTCGTCGCGACGCCATCAAGGCCGCCGGCGCTGCAGCCGCCGTAGCCGCCGTTACCGGCCCATTCATCCAAACTGCTCGAGCCGCCAATGATCCGGTGAAGTATGGAGTGGTGGGCACCGGCGGACGAGGCGCCTATCTGCTCAAGCATCTCACCAAGGTGGATAACGGCCATTGCGTAGCCGTATGCGACGTGGATCAGGCCCATCTGGACAAAGGGGCCGCCACCATCGGCGGCAATCCCGCCAAGTACAAGGACTATCGCGAGCTGCTCGCCGACAAAAACGTCGACACCGTAATTATCGCCGTGCCGTTGTTCGCGCATTACAAGATCACCAAGGATGCGCTGGACGCCGGGAAGCACACGTTCTGTGAGAAGAGCCTGGTGTTCCGGCCCGCCGAGGTGCACGCGCTGCGCGCCCTGGCTTTGCAGAAGCCCCGGCAGGTACTGCAGGTGGGGCTGCAGCGGCGCTACAGCCGCTTCTATCAGATCGCCAAGGACATGGTGGATAAAGGACTGCTGGGCAACGTCACCCACATCCAGGCGCAATGGCACCGCAATCCCGGCTGGGTGATGAACGGATTCAACTGGAGGCTGTACCGCGAATATTCCGGCGGTCTCGCGGCCGAACTCGCATCCCACCAGATCGATATCGCCGACTGGATTTTCGGATCCTCGCCCGAGTTCGTGCTCGGCGTCGGCGGCCTGGATACCTGGAAGGACGGGCGCGACGTTTTCGACAACATCCAGCTCATTTATCAATATCCGAACAAGCAGAAGCTGCTCTACAGCGCGATGTCGACGAACACCCATCTGCCGTTCCTGAACAGCACGCGGCCAGAATTCGGCGAGTGCATCATGGGCACCGGCGGCGCGCTGGAATTGACCGTGGGCGATGGCGAAAAAACCATGCCCACCGGCCTCTGGTATCGCGAGACCTCCAAGGTAGCCGCGAAGCCCGCGAACGGCAAGGAAGCCCCCGCCGCCGCGGGCGCGACGTTTGCGCTGGGCGCGGCACAGCGCGGATTGCCCATCGCGCTCGCCAGCGGCGATCTGAACGTCGGACCCAACGATTCGTTCATCGCCCGCGAAAAGAAATTCGCCCAGCGCTGGCTCTACAGCAAGGGCGTGATGACCGACGACGAGGATCGCAACCCCGTGGAGACCCAGCTCGAGAGCTTCTTCAATGACTGCCGCAATGGCGGCCGTCCCAAGGCCGACGTGGAAGTAGGCTTGCGCGATTCCACCGCCGTCATCTTGTCCAACATCGCCATGGAGCAGGACCGCAAGGTCTTCTTCAAGGAAATGGACACGTTAGGCAAGGATCAAAGTCCGCAGCAAATCACCGCGGCCATCGAGTCCGCCGAAGCAACCTACATGCGCTCCCTGACCGCCAAGAAAAAACAATCGTAGGGCGGCCCCCCCGGGCCGCGCGGAGCCCCCCGGCTCCGCTCCCCCCGGCCGTTACTTCGTAGGGTTTCGAGGAAACTTCTGATACGGCAGCCGCACACCCCGTATAACAATCCGGTCCGCGCGAATCCCAGGCGGAGCTTCGAAGCCTTTGGCGCCGGCGGCGGTGGCGAAATCGTCCTGGTCGACGCCGTCGCCGCTGACTCCCAGTCCTCCTACAAGAACGCCGTTCTTATACAACGGCAGGCTGCCCGGGAAAAAGACGATCCCGTTCTGATAGGCACTCGGCGTCTGGAAACCCTGCGTACAGGGGTTCGCGGTATCGAGCTTGAAGA
>JAYTVY010000488.1:0-3650 GCA_043743755.1 Bryobacterales bacterium
TGCACCAGCTGAATGGTCGCCTCGGTCATCGCGATCTCTTCCCGGCTCTTCGCCAGCTTCCGGGCTTCCCGAGCCGCGTTGAGAGCGCCGGCAGTTTCACCCAGATGGAACCGGGCGATGGCGAGCTCATGCCATGCATTCAGGCTGTCCGGCTTGGCCCGAACCGCGATTTCAAGCTGATGGGCGGCTTCAGGATAGCGGCCCTCGCGTTCATGGATCACGCCCAGCAGGATGCGGGCCGGAACGAAGCCGGGATCCAGATGAACCGCCTTATCCAGAAGCTCGAGGACGCGCGCCGGATCGGCCTTCGCGTCACGGAGGAGTCCGGCAAGCTCGAACGCGGCGGCTGCGTTCTTGCTTCCCAGTTCCAGAGCGCGCGCGAAGTGCCCCCGCGCCTCGTCTGGCTGGCCCTCGGCCAGCAGCACCGCACCCCACTGTTCATGCAGCTCGGGCGCGGAGTCGTATTTCCGCGCGAGCCGCCCGATGCGGCGCTCCGCTTCGGCGCCCTTGCCGGTGGCTGAGAGCAGATCGGCCAGCAGCAGGCTGGCTGCCAGCGTCGAGAGCGACTCTGGACTTGCGGGTTGCTCCAATACGGCCGGGGGAAGGTTGACCAGCGTGCTGGCGTAGCGGCCCCGGGCCGCGTACCGGCGCAGATCGTCGTAGATCGACTCCCGCGATTTGCCGAATGCAATTCGCAACGCCTCAACTTGAGATGCGCCGGACCGCATGCGCCACAGAAACTCGGGCAGGTGATCGCGATAGGCTTCGTCGAAGTGAAGCATATGGACCAACGCCCAGCTCTCTGCATAGAACAGGTTCACCTTAGTCTGATCGCGATACCAGGGCGAGTCCTCCGTGACGGCGAGAAGTTCATCCATAGGCAGCCAGCGCGCAGCCTTCAATGCTTCTAGCCGCTCAACCGGGGCAGCGCCCACTTCCGCGTGGTGTGCGGAAAAACGTAGCGTGGAATACAGATCGGAGAAGCCCTCGTTGTACCAAAGAGGAACTTGACCGCTGGTTTGATTTTGGAAGAGATGGGCGAACTCGTGATAGATCAGCGGGGAAAGCTGTTGCTTGCCGCTGATGACGATGTAATCGAGCGCGGGGCCACCCTGGTACCATCCGGCGGGGCTATGCAAGCGGTTGGGTTGAAACGCCGCGTATTCGGCGGCCGAGGCAAAAATGACAATACGGAGTGGACGGACCAGCCGAGTAACTGACAGAACCTGACGTATTTCGATCAGCCGCGACAGAGTCTCGCGGGCGGTCTCCGTCCCGTTGTTTGTAACCACTTCGACATCCGTGGTCTTCAAACGCACCCAATCGCCCGCGACCAGAGACACACCCAGGACGAATAGTACTAATCGCAAGCAAATGCGGGACATTCGGGAAGAAGCCTGCCATCAGTATAAGGCCAATCCAAATTTTCGATTGGACCGCCCAACATCAAAGGGCATAATCTGGATCATGGCAACCATGACCGTGATGGAACATCCGATTTCCCAAGTCGCCCTGCTGCATCGTGTCAGCAACATTGTCAGTTCCGAGCTGTCGCTGGATGAAATGCTGGGTGAAATTGTTGGTCTTACCGCGCAAGTCACGGAGTGCGATGCATGCCTCGTGTACTTGTTGGAGCTCGAGACAGGCGAGATTGTCCTGCGCGCATCCCAGGTGCCGCATGCGAACGATCTCGGCAATCTTCGCATGAAGATGGGAGAAGGCGTCACCGGCTGGGTCGCGGAGCACAAAGCCGTGGTCGCCCTGCCGTCCAATGCCGCCGCCGACGTGCGGTTCAAGCGCTTTCCGGCCCTGATCGAAGATACTTACGAGGCCTTCCTTTCGGTCCCGCTGGTGAGCGGTGGAGAAGTGATTGGCGTGGTGAACGTCCACCATCGCCAAGCCTACAACCACAGTCCGGAAGAAGTGGCCTTGCTTACGTTTGTGGGTGAGCAGATGGGTGGCGCTATTTCGAAGTCCGTACTCGAGGAGCAGAACAGCCGTTTACGCGAGGAAACGCTGGAGATGAAGCGTCAACTCGAAACCCGCAAGCTGGTGGAGCGCGCCAAGGGCCTGTTGCAGCATCGCCACAGTCTGACCGAAGAGGAAGCCTACCTCCGGCTGCGCAATGAAAGCCGCCGGCTCCGGCGTCCCATGAAAGACCTCGCCGAGGCCATAATTCTGGCCGAGGATCTCAGCCGGAAGAGCGAGAACTCAGCAGCTCAGGCATAGTATCTGGCAGGAATAGGTTGTTCCTCTTACGCTAAGGCAGGCGCTTGGGACTACTGTCCCATATAGATTGGGTATAGCGGCGTCCGATAGATCGCTCAGAGGACACCGTGAATCACTTGAATACATTGCTTTGGAAGATCCGCATCTGGAAGAATACCCAAGGTCAGGATCTCATCGAGTATGCTCTGATGGCTGGATTTGTAGCCGTTGCGGCGGGCGCAATCATGCCCGGCGTCGCCAACAGCATCAGCACCATATTCTCCAAGGTTGGGTCTATCGTCAGCACCGCGGCAAGCGAACCGATCAGTTCGTAGAGTTTGTAAACTAGGGGTTGCAGCCTTTTCGTCCGCTGTTCCGCAACCCTCATTTGCTGACTATCGCGGCGAACTACTGGTCTCGTCCATTGGATGAGCGCCGGTTTCCCGTGGAAGCTCGCCTGTACGAAACCGAGCCCGGCGTGCGCATTCTGGTGCACACGCAGCGGCCGGAATCCGCCTTGCGAAGCCAAGCTGTCCTGGTTCACGGCCTGGAAGGATCCAGTGCGTCCGGATACGCGGTCAGCCTCGCCCACGCTCTGCTCCAGGCCGGCTATGCCGTACATCGCTTCAACATGCGAAGCTGCGGAGGCACGGAGGAGCTCTGCGGAAGATCCCTCTATCACTCGGGCCAAACCAGCGACCTTTTGTTCGTCCTTCGGGAAATTCATGGCGCCAACCCAGACATACCGCTGTACGCCGCCGGCTTTTCGCTGGGCGGCAACGTAGTTCTGAAGCTGGCGGGAGAATTAAGCGACCGGGGCGCCGAGCTCTTGACGGGAATAGCCGCCGTATCCACCCCAATCGATTTGGCAGCCTGCGCCCGCAATCTCAACAAGCGCGTTAACCGGATCTACGCCAATCGTTTCCTGGGGCGGCTGAAGCAGAAAGTGCGGTTGAAGGAACGCCTGACGCCGGGACTTTTCGATCTTGCCGGCCTGGATCACGTCCGCAGCATCTACGACTTCGATAACCGGTTCACCGCGCCCTCTTTCGGGTTTGGAACCGCCGACAATTACTACTCCACACAATCGGCTGGGCGCTTTCTGGACCTGATCCGAGTCCCGGCGCTGGTGATACAGGCCATGGACGATCCATTGATCCCCTTCGAGGTGTACCGGCATCCCGCCTTCGAAACGAATCCCTGGCTGCGATTGGTGGCGGTGGAGCATGGCGGCCATGTGGGGTTCGTCTCGCGGGTCCGGCCGCGGTTCTGGCTGGATGGGGTGCTGGTAGACTGGATGGAAGAGACACGGAACAAAGTAGTTGCGAGCTCCGTCTCGTAGATAACCCATGGCTCAGACAGCGTCATTTCGCGAGGCGGCCTCGGTAGCCGCCGATTCGCTCCGTTCGAGCAAATTGCGCAGCTTCCTGACCCTGCTGGGA
>JAYTVY010000489.1:0-3340 GCA_043743755.1 Bryobacterales bacterium
TAACTCGGGGAAAAGAACCTTGCGGCGAAACGCCAGCGCAGTTGCTTCGAATCGGCGCGATGATCGGCGATGTGAAAATGCGCGAGCACTACGGCGGCAGTGGCCGCGTACTCCAGCGCCAGAGGCATCGCTTCGCCTCGCCGCGGCAGGCTGAGGCAGTTGAAGGACCGGTATGCCGGCGTCCAATCCGGTTCGCCGGAATGCTCCATCAATAGTTCAGCCAGGAAAACCGTATCGTGATTGAGCAACATGCGCGAACGCTGGCCGTATAACGTACCCAGCGTCTTGCAAGTGCCGCAGTAAGGCATCCGTTCCGCGCGCCGCATCAGACCGAACATGGGCGTTATTGTACCTCCGCTGTTCGCTTCATGCCCAATCGACCTTCGGATGCATGGTATGCCACTTCGTCGCACGCTCATACACCAGCGCGGCGCGCAGCGGCGTGCCTTCCTCGTACAATTTCCCCGTGAAGACTATCGACTGCGGCTGGTTGTTCACAAATCCGCACGGCAGCACTACTTGCGGATGCCCGGTAAGATTCGTCACCAGCAACAGCGATGTGAAAGACGGCGACACCAGGACATCCCAGTTCGCCATGAACTCGTCCATGCGGCGCATCAACAGAGTGCGGGCACGCTGGGCGCGAATATATTCCACGGCGGGGATTACGCGCGACGTACGGAAACTGTTCGGCCAATCGTTCGCGCTCTGGCCTTTCAACTGGTCGACGCCGCCGTCGCGAGTGAGGTCGTCAAAGGCGGTTGCGGCTTCGGCTTCCAGGATGACGCGCAGCGGACCGGCGGCGAAATCCGGGACCTTCACCGGTTCCAGCTTCGCCCCGGCGGCGCGCAGATCGGCCAGCGCCTGATCCAGCACCGTCTTCGTATCCTTCTGCTGCGTCCGGTCAAAATCGGCCTGCACCACACCGATTTTCAGACCGCGCAACCCCAGGCGCGGCTGCCAGTCAAAAGGCGCGTCCACCACGGCTAGATCGCGGCCGTCCGTGCCGTGGATGGCGCGAAGCACTAGCGCGCAGTCTTCCACCGTGCGGCAGATGGGGCCCGGCTTGTCCATGGTCCAGCTCAGACCCATCGCGCCGAAGCGGCTCACTCGCCCGTAGGTGGGCCGCAATCCGGTTGCTCCGCAGCGCGTGCTCGGCGAAATGATGGATCCCAGGGTTTCCGTGCCCAGCGAGAATCCCACCAGCCCCGCGGCCGTCGCCGATGCCGATCCGGCGGAAGATCCGCTGGAGGTCTGCTCCGTGTTCCAGGGATTCTTGGTCATGCCGCCGAACCACAACCCGCCCTGCGCCAGCGCGCCCATGGACATCTTTCCCAGCAGCACGGCGCCGGCCTTTTCCAGCCGCTCGATTACCGTAGCGTCGTAATCGAACACCTGTTTGACGTACGGCTCCGCGCCCCAGGTAGTCGGATAGCCCTTGGCGGAGAAAAGATCCTTGGCGCCATACGGGATTCCATGCAGCGCGCCGCGATAGTGCCCGCGGCGAATTTCACCGTCCGCCCGCTCCGCTTGCGCCAGAGCCAGATCGTCCGTCAGCGTCACCAGGCAGTTCAGCTTGGGCGAATATTTTTTCAGCCGCTCCAGATACATCTTGGTCAGCTCAGTTGAGGAAATACGCCGGGCGCGGATTAACGCGCCGAGCTCCGTCGCGGGGGCGAATGCGATCTGTTCGAGCGATTCCGGCCGCTTACCTGCCCGCACCGCGCTGGGAGCAAACTTGGCCGCGCGCTTCTTGGGCGCCGTCGGATAGAAGCGAGTCGCCGGCTCGGTATCCAGCGGCACCGGAATCTTGCGCAACTCTTCATATCCCGCCAGCGCGCGGTTGACGCCCGGCAGCATCATGGTTTCCTGCGCTTCGGTGAATTCGAGTCCAATCAGCTTCAGCGCCTGATGCAGCGAGTCCTTATCGACACGCGGGGCCGTAGACGGCGGCGGCGGAGGCTGCCCTTCGACGCCTGGCACTGCCGCCGCCAGCACCGCAACCAGCTTCAACCACGCACGACGATCCATAGTCCGTCCATCTTAACAGTCGTTCGCGCGGAATTATGTCAAAGAAAGAACCCTCTACGTATTCACGCCCGAAGCCAGAAAGCCCCCATCCACCGCGATGCACTGCCCCGTGATATAGGTGGCGCCGTCTGAAGCCAGCAGCACCGCGGCCCCCACCAGCTCTTTCGCGCTGCCGAATCGTCCCATGGGCGTGCGCAGCAAAAACTCACGCCCGCGCTCCGTGCCGTCCAGCAACGCGGAATTGAGCTCAGTGCGAAACACGCCGGGCCCAATAGCATTTACGTTGATGCCCACGCGCGCCCACTCGATGGCCAGACTCTTTGTGAGCGAGAGCACCGCGGCTTTGGATGCCGAGTACGCCGCCACCTCATACAAGGAAACGAAAGAGCTCAGCGATGCGATATTGATCACCCGGCCGTGTCCGCCCGCGCGCAACGGCTCATAGAATGACTGGCAGGCGCGCAGCATTCCCGTCAAATTGGTATCCAGCAGCGATGACCACTCTTGCTCGCCCACATCCTTAGTAGGCTTCCGAAAGGTGCGGCCGGCCGCGTTCACCAGAATATCCGCGCGTCCGAAGGCAGCCAGCACGGCGTCCCGGAAAGCGTCGATTTTGCCCCGATCCAGAACGTCGCTTGCATGCCGCAGCGTTCGCCGCCCCAGCGCCTCGATTTCCCCGCACACTTCGCCCACCAGGTTTTCACGGCGGCCGGTGGGCACCACGTCGGCGCCGGCTTCGGCCAGCCCAATGGCGATGGCGCGTCCCAGTCCCGAGGTACCGCCCATG
Source organism: Bryobacterales bacterium (assembly GCA_043743755.1). Taxonomy (GTDB): domain Bacteria; phylum Acidobacteriota; class Terriglobia; order Bryobacterales; family Bryobacteraceae; genus JALYHQ01. The sequence goes on from JAYTVY010000489.1 coordinate 2,819, forward strand.
ATGACCGCCACGCGGCCGGTGAGATCGAACAGTTTCGTGCTCATTTATTTGGTTTCAAGGTAACGATAGCATGCTCCCCGGTCGATAGTGTCATGCAAGCTACTGTTGTGGTAACGTTATAGGCTATACTTTCAGACAACTCGGCACACGCGCCGGCTTAAGAACAGAGGACGCAAATGAAACTGTTGGCCGCCATTATTTTGTCACTGGCGATCGTCGGCACGGCCCCCGCTGGAGAAGAGTCTTCCGGGGCCGTTAACTGCTCCTTCCAGGCTTCGCCGGACGCTTACCTTTCCAGAGAGGTGAAAATCCGGCAAGAGATCTTCGATCACGTCGCCAAGTGGCAAAAGTCGATGACCGTCCCTCGCTCGGCTGCTGCCGCGGACACGGCCGCGACGGATTCGCCCGTTCCTCATCGCAGCTTCGTTGACGACGAAATCTTCAACCGCCTCGCCTCTGAAAAAGTCCCGCCGGCGAAGCTGTCCACCGATGAGGAGTTTTTCCGGCGCATCAGCCTCGATC
>JAYTVY010000490.1:0-5223 GCA_043743755.1 Bryobacterales bacterium
CCGAAAGCCAAACGCGCCGCGGGAGTATCGCGCGGCGACAACAAGAAGAAGATTCAAAAAATGGTCAAGGGCCAGCGCAAGCGATAGTCCCGGATCCCCAGCGTGGCTTCTCCACTATTTCGGACCAAGAGTATCGACGCGCTGATCGCGGCTTCCGAAGAGCCGGACAAACGGCTGCGCAAGACGCTAGGCGTGTGGAGCCTTATCGCGCTGGGCATCGGCGCGGTGATTGGCTCGGGAATTTTCACGCTCACCGGCACCGCCGCCGCCGGGGTGCACTTCATGGACAAGTCCATCTTGAAGGCCCCGGTATTGGATCTGCTGCTGAACGGGGGCGACGCGGCCACGCTCACCGGACGCGCGGGCGCGGGCCCCGCCATTTCCGTGTCGTTCGTGCTGGTGGCCATCGCATGCAGTTTCGCCGCGCTCTGCTATGCCGAGCTGGCCTCGATGATCCCCATCGCGGGCAGCGCCTACACGTATTCCTACGCCACGCTGGGCGAGATCTTCGCCTGGATCATTGGGTGGGACCTGATCCTGGAGTACGCGGTCTCGAACATGAGCGTGGCGGTGGGCTTCTCGGCCTACTTCAACGATATTCTAGATAACCTGTTCGGCTTTCATTTGCCGAAGCAGCTTTCGGATCCGATGATCGTGGAGGGGCAATTCACGGGAAGCTGGTTTAATCTACCGGCGCTACTGATTCTGATGGCGCTCAGTTACGTCCTGGTGCGCGGAGTGCGAGAAGGCGCGCGCGCGAACAACGTGATGGTGCTGATCAAGATTGTGGCCATTTTCGTATTCATCTTCGGCGCGGCGCGCGCGGTGAACACCGGCAACTGGCATCCCTTCATGCCCAACGGCTACTCCGGCGTGCTGACCGGCGCGGCCATCATCTTCTTCACGTATATCGGCTTTGATTCGGTATCCACGGCCGCCGAGGAATGCGGGCGGCCGCAGCGAGACATGCCCATCGGAATTCTGGCGACTCTGGCTATCTGCGCGGTGCTCTATGGGGGCGTCGCGCTGGTGCTGACCGGAATCGTAAACTGGAAAACGCTGGACAATGCCGCGCCCGTCGCCAACGCGCTGAAGTCGCTGGGCATGAATCGTATCAGGCTGATTGTCACCGCCGGCGCCCTGCTGGGCATGCTGTCCTCGCTGCTGGTATTTCAGTATGGCCAGGCGCGTATCTGGTTCGCGATGTCCCGCGATCGTTTGCTGCCGGGCCTGTTCTCCCGCATTCACCCCAAATTCCAGACGCCGCACGTCAGCACCTGGGTGGCCGGATTCGCGGTGGGCATTCCAGCTGGCATCTGGGACATCGGCACCTTCGCCGATCTGTCGAACATCGGAACGCTGTTCGCGTTCATCCTGGTTTCCGCGGGCGTGATTGTGCTGCGCAAGAGCCAACCGGAGCGCAAGCGCAGCTTCCGCGTGCCGTGGGTGCCGCTGCTGCCGGGAATCTCGATCCTCTGCTGCTTCGTCCTGATGCTGAGCCTGCCGCTGGAAACCTGGATTCGCTTCTTCGTGTGGCTGGCGATTGGGCTGGTGATCTACTTCACCTACAGCCGGCATCGCAGCCAATTGGCTTAATATGCGCACTGCACTTCCCATCACGTTAACTTTGCTCGGGCTCGCGGGGTGCGGGGGCGGCGAGCCGCTGGATTCGGAAACCGCCCTCGGCTTGATTCGCGACCGCAACACCGATCCCGTGCAGACCAGGTTCAGCGCGGTTCCGCAGATGGACCGGCAGGACAACCGCATGGCGCAAGCGTATCTGCACTTGATGGAGGCGCATGTCATCGAATGCCATACCAGTTCGCTGGGCACCATTTGCGAACCGGGCGTATCGGGCCAGGGGATCACGCTCTCGGGCTCCAACGAGTTGATGCTGAATGCCGGGCACTGGGTTCCCGTGACTGTTCTTTCGGTGTCGCGGACTGGCCGGAATCGGGCGACCGCCGAAGTGCGGCTGACCTTCGAAGCGTCGCCGCTGTTCGCGGAATTCGAGAGCGATTTCGATAGCGTGCAAACCGTGGAAGCAGCGCAGGCGTTGGGAAACAAGAAGCAAGGCTGGAACGCGAATGCCGTGTTCCAGCACTACGACGACGGCTGGCACCTGGAGAGCATTCAGTAAGGGGACAGGGCATGGCCCTGTGCCACTGCTGGCCGGACGGTCAAGGATGTTTGTAAGAGAGGAACTAGCGAGGTATTTTTTGCAATGCGAGGGAGCTGGCGGGTAAATTGTACATGGAGAGATGCTTGCGGGTTATCCTCGACCGTCGGCCTAAACCTTTGAATTTGAACACGTGATACACCAGTTTGTAATTCGGACGCGGTAATTTAAGCATCTGACTTGCCAGACTCCTGCTGGAAGCGACAGAGGTCGCCGACTGAGACATTTCCTCCGCACAACACGAGTACGAGGTGCCCGTCAGGTTTGAAATTCCAAACCAGAAGGTCGGCGGCGGCGAGCGTACAGGAGGCTGCGGGTTCGGTGAGCACCTTGGCACGTTCCAGCAGGAATATCAGGGCCGCGACTGCCGCCGAGTCGCTGACCACGGTGACGCTTTCCAGGTTACGCCGCGCCATCGCCAGGGTTTGCGCGGACGCGGCGGGGGCGCCCAGGGTGCGGGCGATGGAAGTGATGGCGGGCATCTTGACCACCTCGCCGGCGGCAAGCGCGCGCGACATGGCGTCGGCGCCCACGGTCTCTACGCCCCAGACGCGCACGCCGGGCTTCAGCGCTTTGAGCGCGGTGGACACGCCGCCAATGAATCCACCGCCTCCAATGCTGGCGATGACGTCGGTGACCTGCGGGAGGTCTTCGAAGATTTCGAGGCCCACGGTGCCCTGACCCGCAACCACCGGCAACTCGTCGAAGGGGTGAACCGAGGTCCAGCCTTCCCGTTCATAGGACGCGACGCGGTCGAACGCTTCGGCGGCATTGGGTGCGAAGACTACCTCGGCGCCGTAGCCGCGCGTACCGTCGACGTAGTTCGCGGGGGTGCCTTGAGGCATGATGATGATCGCCGGGAGTCCGCTTTGCGCGGCAACATACGCGACAGCCTGGGCGTGATTGCCGCCGCTGACGGCCACCAGTCCGCGCCCACGCTGGTGCTCTGGAATGCCGAGCACTTTGTTGAATGCGCCGCGCACTTTGAACGATCCGGTTTTCTGGAACAACTCGAGCTTGAGATAGACGTTTGTGCCGAGCCTGCGGCTGAGCGTTTCGCTGCGCTCCAGCGGGGTGCGCTTGACTCGTCCCGCGATGCGGATGCGCGCCTGCTCAATATCGTCAAGCGTGACTTGCCACTTCTCGGATTCCATCATGCGAAAATCTCCCGGGCGGAGCGGTAGGTGTTGGCGTGGGCCTCGGCGGTAAGCTCAATGGGATCGGAGTAGCCACCGCCCAGCGTGATGACGAACGGAGCGCCGAGTACGCGGGCGGCGGATATCACACGGCGGTCGCGCTCTTTCAGGCCGGCGACCGTGAGCGCGAGACGGCCGAGGGTATCGGAAGCCAGCGGGTCCACGCCGGATTGATAGAAAAGAATGTCGGGTTCAAACGCGAAGATGCTGGGCAGCACTTGATCCAGGGCGCGCAGGTATTCATCATCGCCGGCGCCGTCGGGCAGCTCCACGTCGATCTTGCTGTTTTGTTTACGCAGCGGGAAGTTCGATTTCGCATGGACTGAAATCGTGTGGACAGCGGGATCGCTTTCGAAAATCCGCGCGGTACCGTCGCCCTGGTGAACATCCAGGTCAATCACGGCCGCGCGCGTCACGCGCCCTTGAGCGCGCAGCCACTCGATGGCGATGGCGATATCGTTGAACACGCAGAAGCCGGAACCCTCGCTTCGGAACGCGTGGTGGGTGCCGCCCGCGAGATTGCCGCCCCAACCGGTCTCGAAAGCATCCAGCGCCGCGCGCAGAGTGCCACCCACCGAGGCCCGCGTGCGCCGAACCAGCGCCTCGGACCAGGGGAAGCCGATGCGACGCACCTGCGCATCCGGCAGGCAGCCCTCGAAGAAGCGGCTGACATAATCGCGATCGTGCGCCAGCGCCACCACGTCCGCGCCGGCCAGCGGGGCGCATTCGAACTCCGACACGCCATCGCGCGCGAGCAGATCGCGCACCAGCGCGTACTTACTCATCGGGAATTTGTGACCGGCGGGCAGCGGGATCGCGTAATGGTCGCAATAGAACAGGCGGTGTGACATCAGCGCCTGGAGAGATCGCGAATCCAAATATCCTTGAAGCGCATGTTGCCGCGTCCGCCGGAATGGAGCTGCAGCGCGATGCCGCCGTCGGCGCCGAGAGGTTTGGGGTCCGTGTAATCCACCATCAGAACGCCGTTCAGGCGGGCCACGTAGCGATTGCCGTCCACTTTCAGCAGATACTCATTCCAGTCGTCGGGGCGCACCACGGTTTCGTTCTCCGGCGCGGGCCAAACCAGCCATTGACGCCCTACATCGTAGATGCCGCCGGTGTGCTTGCCGATGGTGCAGTCAATCTCGAACTGCGGACCTTGGATAACGTCGGGAGTTCCGGGCTTGAAGCGCACATGGAAGAAGACACCGCTGTTGCCATCGCCTTCGCACTTGAATTTCAGGGAAAGCTGAAAGTCGGTGTAGTCTTTTTCGGTTTGCAGATAGCCGTATTGTTTGGTGGTGGCGTAGCCGTGGATGTTATTCTCCTCGGCTTCCCATTTCTCATTGCCGATCTTGATCCAGCCGCCGAGATCCTTGCCGTTGAAGAGGGATACCCAGTCTTCGCCGGGGAGCTTGGGTTTGGCGGGCTGGGCAAAAGCAAGCGAGGAGGCAAGAAGCAGGAAAAGAGTGGATCGCACCCTACCACTTTTGCATAGAAATTAGAGCCTCACGGCGGTTGGTTGCTTGTTGGGTGTTGGTTGTTGGTGTTGGTTGTACGGCGGGCCCCCTGGCCCGCACGCGGCCCCCCGGCCGCGTCCCCGCTAGACCACGGATAGTCGCACGGTTCGCTCACCAGGCCTGCGCGCACCGGGTTCCACTCGATATACCTTTGAATCCGCAGAAATTCCTGGCCGTCCCGAACCAGGCGATCATAGCTCTCCTCTTGCCAGAACGGCTTGCCTGTCCGCATCAACATCTCGTTTGCTCTTTTCGCGGTGATGCTTTTGAGTGACTTGGTTAACTGGGGAAGTGGAATATTAGGCGTTATCAAGATGTGCACGTGGTT
>JAYTVY010000491.1:0-6125 GCA_043743755.1 Bryobacterales bacterium
ATGGGTTGCAGCTTTATTCCCAGCTTGCCGCCTTGGGAGCCGAGGGCCGCGATACGATTCTGGGAACCGGACTGGCAGGCCTGCGGCTCCCCTTGTTCACTTCTGAACTGCCCGCGGATCGCGAGGAGTTCGTGTACCAGGTGGGGCATGCGATCCATGCCGGAGCGCTGCATCGCGAGGCCGAGGCCCGCAAGGAGTTCGAAGTCATGCTGGCCGCGAATCCGCGCGCGCCGGAGCTGCATAACCTGCTCGGTCAGCTCCTGTTGCAGAGCGATCCGGATGCGGCGCTGGAGCAGTGGAAACAGGAGCTGGCCGTTTCGCCGAATCACACGCCGGCGATGCTGCAGATTGCCTATGAATACTTGAAGCAAGGCGAAGCCGCGGACGGGCTGCCGTATGCGCGGCAGGCCGCGGAACTGGAGCCGGAGTCCTTCGTGGCGCATAATGCGCTGGGCCGGTTGCTGGTGGCCTCCGGCGACCTGGCCGGAGGAATTCCGGAACTTGAAAAAGCGAAACAGCTCGCTCCCGACAGCCCCGACAATCGGATTGAGCTGGCCTCGGCGTATGCGAAAGCCGGCCGCAACCAGGACGCGGCCCGCGAGCGCGCCGAGTTCACCCGCTTGAAAAACGCCCGATAAACATAACGTAAAATAATACTGATGCGCGGAATTTTGGCCATCTTTTCCCTTGCCGGTTTCGCGGCGCTGGCGCAGCCCGCCGGACCCGCGCTCTCGGTTGACGCCGCGGCTGGCCTGCATCCGATTTCGCCGGATGTCTACGGAATCAACTTCTACTGGGATTTGACCAACGCCACCGATGCGCAGCGCGCCGCGGCGCTGGAGATCAGGCCCACGGTGCGCCGCTGGGGCGGCAACGGGACCAGCACCTACCATTGGAAGTTCGATATCAACAGCCTCGCCGCCGACTGGTTCTACGAAGTTCTACCAGACCAGAAAATCAACGCGTCCAGGCTGCCCGAGGGTTCGTCTTTCAACCAATTCGCCGATCAGGCGCGCATTAGCGGCGGCAAGATCATAGGTACCATCCCGGTGCTGGGCTGGCTGCCCAAGGCTCGCGTGGAAGCGTGCAGCTACGAGGCGTCCAAATACGGCAATCAGTGCAAGATGGACCCGTATGCCCAGTTTCACCCGGTAAAGTGCGGCAACGGCATTCAATATGTCGCCGCCTGCGGCGATCCGAAGGTCCTGGATGGCAAAGGCCCGTCCAATCCGGCATACCTCAAGAACGATCCCAATGACGCGTACGCCCGGTTTGACGAATCCTTCCAGTCCGATTGGATCCGCTATTTGGTCACGCGCTACGGGAAGGCCAACCAGGGCGGCGTGGCCATCTGGAGTCTGGACAACGAGCCCATCTGGTGGGACAACACGCATCGAGACATCCATCCCGATCCTTATACCTATGACGAGCTGATCGGCCTCAACATTCGTTACGGTGAAGCCATCAAGCGCGCCGATCCCAAGGCGCTGGTGGCCGGACCGGTGGGCGACAACTGGGCCTCGCTCTGGTTTTCGAAGAAGGATATCGTGGCGGGCCAGAGCCCCGGGAATTACTGGTCGAATCCGGTGGATCGCAACGCACACGGCGGCGTGCCGCTGCTGCCCTGGTACCTGCGGCAGATGCGTAATTACGAACAGCAGCACGGCATGCGGCTGCTGGATTACCTGGACCAGCACACCTACTTTGCACCGAACAGCGTGGCGTTCGCTCCCGCCGGCGACAGCAATACCCAGGCGCTGCGGCTGCAATCGACACGCGTTTTCTGGGATCCCGCGTATCTGGTCACCGGCGATTACTGGATTAAGGATGTGGAGAACAACGGCGCTCCGGTGGCGCCGCGTGTGATTCCGCGCCTGCGCGAAATTGTGGATCAGAACTACCCCGGCACCAGGATCGCGCTCACCGAGTACAACTGGGGCGCGCTCGACAACATCAATGGCGCGCTGGCCCAGGCGGATCTGCTGGGCATTTTCGGGCGGGAAAATCTAGACGCGGCGACGCTGTGGGGCCCTCCCAAACCCACCGATCCCGCGGCCTTCGCGTTCAAGATCTACCGCAACTACGATGGCATCGGCGGGACCTTCGGCGAAACCAGCGTTCAGGCTTCCAGCGCCGATCAGGGAAAGCTCGCGGTGTACGCCGCGCTGCGCTCGGACCGGAACCTCACCGCCGTAGTGATTAACAAGACCGGGGGCGATCTTTCCAGCGCCCTCAGCTTGTTAAATTTTCCGGCGGCCACGGCGGCCAAAGTTTGGACCTACGGCGCCGCTAAGCTGGACTCCATCGCCGCGCAGCCCGACGTGACCGTGAATAGAGACGGTCTCAACGCTGTTTTTCCGGCGAATTCCATCACGCTACTCGTGATTTCTCCAGCATCGGTCCCGGTTCCGAAGCCGGTGGTCGCGGCGGTGACCAACGCGGCCTCCTACTCCCAGGCCATCGCTCCGGGCCAGATGGTGACGATCTTCGGAACAGCGCTGGGACCCGACAAGCTGGCCTATCTGAAACTGGACGAAAACGGCCTGGTAAGCGGCAGTACCGGCGGCGTGCGTATTCTCTTTGACGGCGTGCCCGCGCCCGTGGTCTACGCCTTGGCGACACAATGCTCCGCGGTAGTGCCGTATCTTGGGGCGTTCAAAGCCACCACGCACGTCCAGGTGGAGTATCAGGGCGTGCGCTCCGATCCGCTGGAAGTCGCCGTGGCGCCCACCGCGCCCGGACTGTTCACCTCCGCCGCGACAGGCCAGGGACAAGGCGCCGTCCTCAACCAGGACGGCGTCACCTTGAATTCATCTGTAGCGCCCGCGAGTCCGGGCTCGGTTGTGATCCTCTGGGGCACGGGAGAAGGGATCACCGACCCGCCCGGCGTGGATGGCCGCATCGCGGTGGATGTGCTCCCGAAACCACTGGTGCCGGTCTCGGTGGACATCGGCGGGTTGCCCGCGATTATCGAATACGCCGGCGCCGCTCCCGGAAACATCCCCGGTCTACTCCAGATCAACGCGCGAATGTCGAAGGATGTCCAGCCCAGCGACAAGGTCCCGGTCCACGTGAAGATCGGCGCCGCCACCAGCCAGGACGGCGTCACCGTGGCCGTGCGCTAGTTAGGAACCGGAGTTCCCGGCCGCGCAATGCGGATCCAGTGATCCGTAAACTTGTTGTGCGCTTCCTTGATCTCCACCTTGGGCATATGGCAGCCGGCGCACTCCGACTTCGCAACTTTACAGAGCTTCGCGCCGGGCTTCCCATGGGACGCGGAATGGCAGCTCTGGCACTGCTTGTCAAAGCTGGCCAGCGTCCGAGGGGTATCGTTGTGAACATCGTGGCAGCTGGTGCAGCGGATGCGGGCGTCGGCGGCGTCGTAACAGCGGCTGTTCACTAAACGATAAGGCTGGAAGCGAACGTTGGTGATGTTGTGCGGTCCGTCGCTGGCGATGGTGGCCCAGGTACGGTGGCACTGGCCGCAGAAATCGGCGGTCTCTTCGCTCGACAGGGCGCCCAGCTTGGGCGGAACCGCTTTCGTCGCCGAGGCCGGCCCGAATCCCGCCAGGTGCGCTTCGGCCCCTTCATGGCAGCGGGCGCACTGAATACCGGGGGTGAGCCGATCCACGCGCAGGACGCCGCCCGAAAGGGCGTTGGTAGAGTGACAATGAAAGCACTCTTCGGCGCCTTTCTTGGACAGCTCGCGTCCAATGGCTTCGTTTATGCTGGTGGGTACGTCCGGGCGCGCGCCCACCGTCAGGTCGAGATTGTCGATTTGTTTGTAATAACTTACGCGGCTTTCGTACCAATGCCCGTCGCGCTTGAGTAAGTAAGTCTGGCCAGCCGCGCCCAGTCCGGAGGCCCACACGATGGGCGTGGAGAACTCCTCGGAACCCGACTTAACGCGGTAGATGCTTTGGTCGCCTTGGCGCTCGATGCTATAGGAATAGGGGTCCTGGCGGAAGGTGAGTTTCGGGTGCGTCGCCAAGATGGGAGCGGCGGCTGCGCTCTGCAGCGCCTGCGCCATACCCGTGGCGTGTTGAAATTGCGCTTGTTGGCGATGGCAGCCGGCGCACTCGGGCGCGGCGCCGGCGGCGGAGCAGATCGCGAAAAGGAGTAAACCGAGACGCATGCTAAGGCTCGCGGTCTTTCAACCGGAGGAACTCCTGACGCTCCCGGGCAGCGTCCTGCTTGCGTCCCAGCTTCGCATAAAGCGAAGCCAGGGCGATGTGCGGCTGGGGATGATTGGGGTCTATCGAGCGCGCCTTCTCAAGCTCACGGACGCCTTCCTCGATATCGCCTTGCTCGGCCAGCAATCGCCCTAGCAGCGTATGCGAGGCCAGGGCATCTGGAAGCACCTCCGCCAGCCGGCGGGCGTACGGGAGGCCCTGCGCGGGCTCTCCTCGCCGCAAGTATTCGGCTGCCAGGGCGCTGAGCGCACCGGCGTGCGACGGGTTGATCTTCAGCTCTGCCAGGAACTCATCCACGGCTTGGCCGGCGTTCTCGGCTAGCTGGTAGCTTCCGTACAAGTAATGGACGCCGGGAGTAGAGGGATAGCGCGCCAGCAGTTGCTGCATGGCTTCGGCCGCGGGGACCGCTTTGCGCGCGGCGGCATACCAGAACGCCCGGCCTGCCAGATAGACCAGTTCCCGGTCGGATTCGGGCAGTTGGTCGGGCGCCACCGGTTTCCAAAGCGCGGCCACGCCGGCTAGCGAAAAATAGGCCGGATTCTCGCCCGCGGTTTGCGCCAGTTGGGCGATCACCCCCAACGCGGCCTCAAACCGGCCACGGCGAATGTAGAGGCCGGCCATCTGGTATTTGGCTACTTTATCTATGCCGGGGTCGCCCGCACCTAAAACCTGGCCTTCCCGCAAATGCGCCAGCGCCTGGTCGTCCTGATGGGCGCCGAATTCACAAAGGCCGAGCATGGTGACCGCGGGACCACCTTTGGGCGACAGGCGAACCAGCTGACCGAAAGCGTCGCGGCATTCAGGGTAATGGTTCTGGCCGTATTCGAGCGTTCCCAGCGCCCACCAGCCTTCCTGCCAGCGGGGATTCCCAGCCACGGCCCTTCGATAGAGGGCGGGAGCTTCCGGGCTTCCAGCCTGGCGAGCTTTTTCGGCGGCTGCGGCGGCGCTCGAGGGCGCCGGCTGAGGCTGGGCTGCCAGCCAGAGAAGCAGCAGCGGGATCACGGCGTGCGCTCCAGTCCCTTGGCGACCCCGGCTTGCCGCGCCTGCTCGGCGGCCTGAAGGGTCTTGACGATCTCGCGCTCGCGGTCGCCGTCCTCTTTGCGCTTCACCCGGTAGTAGAGCGTGGCGAGAGAGACATGCGCCTCCGTGAATGTCGGCGCTTCTTTTACCAGCGCCTCAAGGCCGGCGCGCGCGGCGTCCAGCTTGCCTTCGGCGAGGTCCACGGTCGCCAGCTGGTAACGGACGCCGAAATCGCCAACCCGGATCTTGAGCGCCCGTTCCAGGAAACCGCGCGACTCGGCGTATTCGTGATCCTGGCGCAGCAGTTGGCCGAGCTGGAGGCACGCGTCGAAATCGAAAGGATCAATCGCCAGGCTCCGGCGGAATTCAGCCACCGCGGCCGTGGTGTCGCCGCCGCGAAGCAGGGTCTGGCCGAGCCATGTGTGGGCTTCGGCGAGTTTGGGGTTCAATTCGATAGCGCGTTCCAGGTCGGTCCGGGCGCCGGGCAGATCATTCGCAAGCATGCGGGCGGTGCCCATCAACAGATGCGCTTCCGCGCTTTCGGTCTTGCGCAGAATGCCGTCCAGCCAGATTTGCCCGCGCTCGAACTGGCGATCGCGAACGAGGGCGGTGCCCAGCAGATAGGAAACGGCGTCATCGGCCGTGCCCGCGGTGGACAACGGATCCAGAAGCTCGATCACCAGCTTGTTCTGGCCGGCGGAGAGATATGCGTTGGCCAGCAAGAGCGTCGCCTGGCGATTGGACGCATCGGCGGCGTGGATCTTGGAAAACTCGCGGGTGGCGTCCGCGATCCGGCCGGATTTCAAGTAAGCGAGTCCAAGATTCTGACGCACGGCGGCGTTGTTGGGATCGGCTTCGAGCGCCAGCGTGTATTCGCGGATGGCCTCGTCAAAGCGGCCTTCGTGCGCCAGG
>JAYTVY010000492.1:0-3513 GCA_043743755.1 Bryobacterales bacterium
GTGCAAAGTTCCCGCCGAACATCCGGATCTCACCGATAAACGGACTTGACATAAAACTCCTTCCTCCCGCGAAAACACTGGCTTGAAGATTGTTGCTTGTTGAAGCTCCGTCTAGCCTATCATCTCTTGGGTCAAGATTCAAGTCTTTTCGTTTTCCATCTCGCCCGTAGTACGCTGAGTGTTGATGTCGACCCTCGCCGTTCGTCCCGCAATGCCCCAGGATGAAATCTTTTTGTACGAGCTGTACTTCGCTATCCGCGGTCCGGAGTTCGCTCGGGCGCCGATCACCGCCTCGCAGAGGGAGGCCCTGCTGCGGATGCAGTTCCAGGCGCAGCTCTCATCCTACACCCAGCAGTTCCCGAACTCCGGTTACCACGTGATTGTGCTGGACAGCAAGCCGGTGGGCCGGCTCTGGTTCGCGCCGGTGACTGGCGGATTCCATCTGGTGGATATCGCCATTCATCCAAGTCATCAGAGCCAGGGCCTCGGCGAGGTTATCGTCAAGAGGCTACAGGAGGAGGCCCAAAGGGCCAAGCTGCCGATCGGTTCGACGGTGGATCGCTTTAACCCCGGATCGCTGCGGTTTCATCAGAGGCTCGGGTTTACTATTGTCCGTGAGGATCAGCTGCAGTACTACATGGAATGGAAGCCGGCGCCGTTGGTGTAGGCTAACCGGCCTGCGCTCCTCCGCCCGCATCGACGATTGAACGGACCCAGCCCCTGCATACCTCCAGCAGTTGCGTCTTCAAGCTTTCGGGTTTGTCGAAATGAAATAGCCGCACAGCGGCAAGCTCTTCCAGCTCTTTGCGGAGCGCCAGGATCCCGGGATCGGTCTCGTGCGGCGCTTCCTTCAGGAACACGGCGATTTCGCGCATGGGCATGGCCGGATCGTCACGGCACTCCGCCGCCAAGAACAGCATTTTGCGGAACAGATTCTTGGGGCCCCAATCGTCTTGGAAAACCTGGAGGAAGTACGCGCACCCGCGGACGTTTTCCGAGACGGCGGACCGGAACGCCTCAACCTGCGCGTCCTCGCGCAATCCCACGGACACCAAGAGCACTTTCCGCGGCATCGCCTCGCCGGCGTTCACCTCGCTGATCGCTGCGCGGCACGCGTCCTGCTCGCGCAGCAGGTCGCCGGGCGTCGAGATGAACACCCGGTACATGTCAAATCCATGGTTCACCATGTTTTTTCTGAAACATGATATCAACTTGATCGTCGCGTCCATGCAGCGCCAGCGCGAAGCGATTCTGCAAACCCGTCTTTTCGAAGATATGCATCAGGTGGACCTTGACGGTCCCGGGCGTGATGCGCAAAGCCGCCGCGATTTCCTTGTTGCGTAAACCCTGGCACACCAGCCGGGCCACTTCCAGCTCGCGCTGGGTCAGCCGCGACGACGTCTTGCGCGACAGCAGCCCAACCACCTGTCCCGAATCTTGCACCCATAGTTTGCCTTGCGCTACCTCGCGCAGGCAGTGGAGCAGCACCGGAATGGCGGCCGCGCGGGGCAAAATACCGCGGATTCCGGCGCGTACCGCGCGCAAAGTATCGGCGTCCGCCAGGTCGGTGATCCACAGCACCGGATGGGTGTCAATCGACGCGTTCCGCAAGACCGTCATGAAGTGCAAAATGGTGCTCAATCCGGAGCTTTGATCTACCAGCAATACGGCGGCCGGCTTCCGGCGTAAAACCTCTAGCGATTCTTCCAATGAGGGGCGGGCGCCGGCGAACTCCAGGTCCTCGCAGGCCGCGAGCACCCGCTCCAGACCCTCGACGACAATCGGTTGTGGCTCACAAGCGAATACTGAGACGCGGTTCACGCCAGTCCTTGGTTCAAGATCGACCCAGGGGCGAGAGGAGTTTAGTACTTAAATGACCTTAGTTCTATGCCAGGGTCTTAGGCTTCCGACGTAAAGCGCGCTACGCATGCATATCGTCGGTCTGGAAGTCCCATTCAACCATCTTGCGTTCGCGAGCCGAGCGGTTGACCATGTGGGCGCAGGCCGCCGCATGATGGCCGGCTGAAGCATCTTCCCAATACGGATGCCGTGTGCGTACGGAGTCCAGAAAGTGTCCCAGGTGCAAAACTGTCGCGTCCGGACCTGCCTGACCATACTGCTCCACGCCGGGGACCACCTTGGGCGCGGGCTTGGCGGGCTGATCGCGAAAGTACGCCTTTTCCAGCGCGGTGGGCCAGCTCTCCACAATCCAGCGGTTGTCTTCCACGGCGTGCTCGGGATAGAAGCTCAAGTTGCCGCCCAGCACCAGGCTGCCTTCCGTTCCCAGGATCTGCAGGTGCTCCTCGGGCGAGCTTTCGTTGTTGAATGTGGAGCTCAGATTCACCACGAAACCGCCCGGATATTCAAGGATCGCGTTCAGCGTGTCCGGCACGTCGCGGCTGTTTTTCCAGCGGTACAGCTCGCCCATCGCGATGACGCGCGAGGGCATCTTCGCGTCCATCAAGAAGTGGATCGTGGTGCAGAGATGCACGAACAGGTCGGTGGCGATGCCGCCCGAATAGTGCTGATAACAGCGCCAGCGGAAGAATCGCTCCAGGCTGAACGGCAGCTTGGGCGCGGGGCCCAGGAACATGTCCCAGTTCACGGTCTGTGGCGACGCATCCGGCGGGATGGGATAGATCCACGCGCCGGATGCGGTGTTGCGATTGTAAGCGGCGCGGATGGTGGTGATCTGCCCCAGCTTGCCGGACTTGATCAGCTCTTTGGCCTTCTGCTGAAGCGGCGAACTCATGCCCTGGCTGCCCACTTGCACCATTCGCCTGGCTTGGGCGGCAGCGCGGATGATTTCGACGCCTTCGGACGCCGTATAAGTCATCGGTTTTTCGCAGTAGACGTCCTTGCCGGCCGCGATCGCATCCAGGATCAGGGTCTTGTGCAAGTGATCGGGCGTGGCGATCAGCACGGCGTCCACGCCGGCCTTGTCCAGCAGCTCTCGATGGTTGGGATAGGCCTTGGCGCGTCCCCCGGTGCGCTCAATGGCGCGTTCGATGCGCCCTTGATAGGCATCCGTGACCGCGGCAATCTCATTGCCCGGCAGAACCAGTAGTGCCTGCAGCAATTCCTGCGCGCGCGCGCCGGTGCCTATCATCCCGATGCGGACGCGGTCATTCGCGCCGGTCGCCTGTCCCATCAGCGGCGCGATTGCCGCCAATTGCAAAAGATCTCTCCGGTTCAGCTTCATTTCCCCTCCAATGCTTCTCCGATGCCTAAGAGCGTCTCTTCTTCGAGCGGCCGTCCGATAATTTGCAGCCCGATCGGGAGCCCGCCCGCCGTCCGCCCACAGGGCATCGCCAGGGCGGGATAACCCAGCAGGTTGATGGCGCGCGCGAATCGTGTGACCGCCATGCGCACGTCGAAAGGCTGCCCGTCGAGCTCCACTTGCGTCTGCCCGATCAACGGCGCGGTCAACGGCGTGGCCGGCGTGAACAGCGCGTCGACGCTTTCGAACAAGCGCTGGAACTCGCCCAGCGCCTGACGCCGGCGCTGCTGGGC
>JAYTVY010000493.1:0-4784 GCA_043743755.1 Bryobacterales bacterium
CCCTGCAGGATCGAGTGCATCTGCTGAATAATCGGTAGATCCACCTGAAAGTTGCGAGCCAGACCAACCGCGGCCGACGTGGTTTCCACCCCTTCGGCAACCATAGTCATGGAGCTTACAATCTCTGCGGCCTTCCGGCCCCGAGCCAGCTCTATCCCCACGTGGCGATTCCGGCTTAGCCCCCCCGTGCAGGTTAGTACCAAGTCCCCGAGGCCCGCCAACCCCGCCAACGTCCGGGGCTGCCCCCCCATTGCGACCGCGAGCCGCGTGATCTCGGCCAGCCCCCTCGTGATCAACGCCGCCAGCGTGTTATTGCCCAGCCCCAGTCCTTGGCAGATGCCGGCCGCGATAGCGATCGCGTTTTTCAAAGCCGCCCCCACCTCCACGCCGACAGGGTCGGAATTCGTGTACAGACGGAAGGTGGGACCCGAGAATGCCTTCTGAATGGTAGCGGCGGCCTCACGATCCGTGGAGGCGATCACCACCGCCGCCGGTTCGCCTTGGGCGATCTCACGAGCAAAAGTAGGCCCGGAAAGCACCGCGACGCGCGGCTGAAATCGCAAGCCTGCCACCTCTTCTATCACCGACGATATCCGCAGCAGCGTGCCGCGCTCGATGCCTTTGGTGGCGCTGACAAACAGCATTTCCGGGGTCAGGCTGGGAAGGGCCTGCTGATAAACGCCGCGCGCGTGTTGCGAGGGCATCACTCCCAGCACCACCTCCGCGTCGCTCAAGGCAGGCTCGAAATCCGCCAGCGGCGTTACGTTTCCGGGTAGCCGGATACCAGGCAGAAAAATATCATTCTCACGTGTTGCCGCCATTCGCTCCGCCAGGCCGGCCTCATGCGCCCACAGGCGAACGTGTTCAAAGCGAGGCGATAGCGCGATGGCCAGCGCGGTCCCCCAGCTGCCGGCGCCCAGGATAGCGAGGGTCTTCATTTGGATGCGCCGAAGCGGAACACGTTCTCATTCCCGGCGCGAATGCGTCCCAGATTGGCGTGGTGCCGGAAAACCACGAATGCGCCGGCCACGAATGCCGCCAGCAGAATCGGCGTCTCGGGATGCAGGATCAGCCAGACGGCAAACGGAAAAGCTCCCGCGGCCAGCATTGAACCCAGCGAGATGTAGCGCGACGCCGCCACCACGATTACAAACAGGATCAGCGACGCGAGCAAGGGAGCCGGCGTGAGATACAAAAACGCGCCGATGAAGCTGGCTACGGCCTTGCCTCCCTTGAATCCCAGCCACACCGGAAAGGCGTGACCCAGCATCACCGCTAGCGCCGCCGCGCTCATCCACACCGGTGAATGATCCGTGAATCGCGCCGCCAGCCAGACCGCGAACCAGCCCTTGGCGATATCCAGCAGCAGCGTAACGATCGCGATGGCGCGCCCGGAGGTTCGAAGCACATTGGTGGCGCCGATGTTGCCGCTGCCGAGCGAGCGCACGTCGCGGCCGGTCTTCAGCCGCACCAGTAAGTAGCCGAACGGGATGCCGCCGATGAGATACGCGGCCAGAAGAACCAGTAGCGGTGTCATTCGGCGAAAGGATACTCGGAGAGCTTCGTATAGATGGTGCCCGCCGGCCCAGGCTGGCTTCGATACAAGTAGAATCGCGCGGCGGTGAAGGATCCAAATTCCATGGAAGGGAGCGCCGGGATAGCGTCTTGCAGATTCTTTAACGGAGCCGGCTGTTTGATACGCGCCAGCGTCAGATGCGGCGTGTATTCGCGAGTCTCTTTCGCAATGCCGAGTGCCGCCAGATTGTCTTCCACTTCCCGCGCGAGGCCCGTAAGCTGGCTACCGCCTTCCACTCCGGCCCAGAACACTCGTGGACTATGCGCATTTGGAAACCAGCCGAGCTCGCGGATCTCGATAGGAATAGCCGGCCGCGATTTGACCCCTCGCAATGCCGGACCAAGATCGTCCAGCCGCTTCTCAGGCCACTCCCCGATGAACTTCAGCGTAATGTGGAGATTGTATACGGCGCTCCAGTGCAGATGCGCGAAGGGCCGCAAATGCGTGACCAGCCGCTCAAGATTTTCCCTCACTTCCTCGGAAAGATCAATCCCCGTAAACAACCGCATGCACTCCTAGTGTAGGGCGGGGCCCCCGCCCCGCGCGGGCCCCCCCGGGCCCGCTCCCGCCGTACAGTAAATACATGCCGCTCCCCCGCGACTTCTACGCGCGCGACCCAGTCCGGGTAGCCCGCGACTGCCTGGGAAAAATCCTGGTCCACGGCAAGACCGCGGGACGCATCGTCGAAGTGGAAGCCTATCTCGGACTGGACGACGCCGCGGCCCACGCCTCGGCGGGAATCACGAATCGCACAAAAGTGATTTTCGGCGATCCCGGCCACGCGTATGTGTACTTCATCTATGGAATGTACGAATGCTTGAACTTCGTCGCAAAGGACGCCGGCTGCGTCCTTATCCGGGCCCTTGAGCCGGTGCGCGGCATCCCGCTGATGCGGCGTCGCCGTCCTGCCGCGAAGCGCCTCGAGGACCTGACCTCAGGGCCGGGAAAGCTGACCCTCGCCATGGGAATTACCCGCAAGCTGAATGGCATCGACCTGACCAGCGGTCCTCTGCACGTAACAGAGCCCGCCGGCGAGGAGCGGTTCGGCATCGCCGTAACCCCGCGCATCGGGATTTCAAAGTGCGCCGACTGGCCGCTCCGCTTCTTCATCGAAGGCAACCGGTTTGTCAGCCGGTGAGCCTACAATCGGACTATGCTCAAACCGTCCATCTTCCGTGAATACGACATCCGGGGTGTCGCGGAAACGGATCTGGCGAGTCCCGATATTGAGAGCCTGGGACGCGGGCTGGGAACCTATATCCAGCGGCACAGCGGCAAGCGCGTGAGCGTGGGCCGCGACGTGAGGTTGAGCTCCACGCGGCTGCGCGATGCGCTGGTGAGCGGCCTCAAGGCCACCGGCTGCGAGATCACCGATATCGGCGTGGTGCCCACTCCGGTGTTGTATTTTTCGGCGCAGCACTTGAAGGCGGATGGGGCCGTGATGATCACAGGTAGCCACAATCCCGCGGAATACAACGGCTTTAAGACGATGTGCGGCCAGGATACGCTGCACGGCGGAACCATACAGGCTGTGCGCGAGATCGTTGAGCGCGCCGACTTCTTGAGCGGCGCCGGCAGCGAGCATGCTCTCGACGTGGTGACGCCGTACGTGGATGAGATCGCAGCGCAGTTTTCGGCGCTACCCCGGCGCGTCAAGCTGGTGGCCGATGCGGGAAACGGATGCGCCGGCCCGGTGATCCATCGCATTTTTCAGAAGATCGACGTGGACGCCGAAGAACTCTTCTTTGAGATGGACGGGCGCTTTCCAAATCACCATCCCGATCCCACGGTTCCCGAGAATCTCGCCGATCTCAGCAGGTCGGTGCGCGCCAAGGGCGCTGAACTGGGCATCGCCTTCGACGGCGACTCGGACCGCATCGGCGCCGTCGACGAGCATGGCGAAGTGATCTACGGCGATATGCTGCTGCTGATCTATGGCCGCGAGATCCTGACGCGCAAGCCGGGCGCCACTTTCATCGGCGAAGTGAAGTGCTCGCAATTGATGTATGACGAGCTGAACCGGCTTGGCGGGAACGCCTTCATGTACAAGACCGGCCACTCGCTGATCAAGGCCAAGATGAAACAGGAACATGCCGAACTTGCGGGCGAGATGTCCGGACACATGTTCTTCGGCGACCGCTATCGCGGTTATGACGATGCGCTCTACGCCGCTTGCCGCCTCATCGAAATAGTCGCCCATTCCGGCAGACCGCTATCGGCGCAACTCGAAGGTCTCCCCAAGCTGGTCTCCACGCCCGAGATCCGCGTCGACTGCCCGGACGAGATCAAGTTCGACGTAGTAGCGCGCGTGGCCGCCGAATTTAAGAAAACACACAAAGTAGTAGACATCGACGGGGCTCGCGTCCTCTTCGAGCATGGCTGGGGCCTGGTGCGCGCCTCCAATACGCAACCGGTCCTGGTGATGCGCTTTGAAGCCGCGTCGGAGGGGGATTTGAAGCGCTATCGGTCCAATGTGGAGCGCGTGGTTGAGGTGGCCACCAGCGCGTTGTAACAGCTTTGGCGGGCGGCGCCGAGGCTGTCCGGCCGCTGTGCCAAACTAGCAATAGCATGTTGTGGTCCTATCGCCTGCTGTTCCTGGCGGCCGCCGCGTTTCCCGCCGCCGCGCAATCCACCGGCGTCTCCACCGAATGGGACGTTCGCAAGCTGTTGGACAATCTCGCCCAGCAGACCCAGCACCTGCAATCCGTTCTGGATCAAATCAAGCCCGATGACTGGGTAGCCAACGGCGCTCCCCAGACCTACGTCACCCAGTGGAATACGGCGCACGCGGAGATGAAATACCTGCTGGGGTCCACGGACGCGCTCGCTAAACAACCCGAGAAGCTGACCGCCGCGCTGGATGCGTATTTCCGCATGCAGGCCATGGGGACCACGCTCGGCTCGGTGATCGAAGGCATTCGCAAGTATCAGAATCCGGCGGTGGCGGACCTGTTGCAGGCCGTGGTCAACGAAAACAGCGGCAACCGCGACCGCCTGCGCCAGTACGTGCAGGATCTGGCAACTCAGAAAGAACAGGAATTTCAAGTGGCCGACCGCGAGGCCCAGCGCTGCCGCGCCATGCTCCTCAAGGAGCCCGCGCCGAATCGCTCCGGGAGAAGTAAACCAAAGTGACCGACACCGCCACCTGGTCTTGCAGCATCTGCGATGAGCCATCCACCGACATTTGCGCTTGGTGCACCAAAGATGC
>JAYTVY010000494.1:0-4051 GCA_043743755.1 Bryobacterales bacterium
GAACGATTTGGTCAGTTTTCCGCCCGGCGAGATCGTGGCCAGCTTTTTTGCGAGCGCGGCTTGCGGCTCATTGGCGAAGACGGTGCTCACGTGTTGCAGGCGATCCATCTGGGCGTGCACCTTGCGATTGACGTCGTCATTGCAATGGCCGACGCTAATGGTGACAATGCCGCCGAAGAAATCCAGATACTGCTTGCCGTCCGCGTCCCAGACATACTGGTCTTTCGCGCGCTCAATCACCAGCGGCTGCTGGTAATAGTGGAATACCGAAGGGAACAGGTACTTCTTGTTGGCGATCAGGATCTCTTCTTTGGTCATGGGACGATTTTACATGCTTCCGCGCATAGCCGGTGAGTCTATCATCGAACCATGAGGATCGCCCTGGACGCGACGCCCTTGACCGTCCCCACCGGCGGCGTCCATCGCTATACCGCCGAGCTTTCACTCGCCCTCGCCCATGAATATCCCGATGACGAATTCTGGCTTCTGTCCGACTCCGCGTTCCCCTGTCCCGATTCCGGGCCGTCCAATTTGCGCTCCGGGCACGGGCCGCGCAACGTCCTCGAACGTCGCTGGTGGCTCTGGGGATTGCAAGGAGAAATCTCGCGCCGGCATATCGACCTGTTCCACGGCACCGATTTTTCCGTGCCCTATTTGCCCATCCGCCCCGCGGTTCTCACGCTGCATGACCTTTCGCCTTGGATGGATCCGAAGTGGCACGCCGACGATCGTGTTCGCCGCCGCACGCCGCTGCTTCTGCGTCTCGGCCTCGCTACCATGATCATTACGCCTACCGAAGCCGTCCGCCGCCACGCCATCGATCGTTTCCACCTCGCCCCCGCTCGCGTTGTCGCGATTCCGCTGGCAGCTTCGGCGCTCTTCCAGTCCACGCCCGTCAGTGAAGGCACGCCCTACTTCCTCTACGTCGGCACGCTCGAGCCGCGCAAGAATATCGCCTTGATGCTCGAAGCCTGGCGCGAAATACACCGCGAATACGCCGTGGATCTGGTCATCGCCGGCCGCCGCCGCGACGATTTCCCCGAAATCGCCCCCGAACCCGGACTCCGTCTCCTCGGCCCCATCCCCGATTCGGATCTGCCCCCGCTCTATTGCGGCGCTCTGGCATCGCTATATCCCTCCGAATACGAGGGCTTCGGACTCCCCGTGCTCGAAGCCATGCAGTGTGGCGCGGCCGTCTTCACTTCGCTCGATCCCGCTATTTCCGAAGTCGCGGGGAACGCCGCCGAACGCCTGGATACTCGCGACCCGTCCGCCTGGGTTGCGGCCATGCGCTCGGCCCTGACCCGCCCCGCCTGGATCGCCGAGCTTCGGCAAGCCGGATTGCAGCGGGCCGCTCAATTCTCCTGGACTCGAACCGCCGCACTCACCAGAGAGGTCTATGCCGAAGCTGCCCGGCGATTCCGCGCCAAGCCGTAAAGCTCTCTTCCTGTCGCCGGAGCCGCCTTACCCTGTAATCGGAGGCGGCCCCCTGCGCTCCGCCTCGCTGCTGGAATTCCTCGCCCAGAATTATTCCGTGGACGCGATCCTCTTTCGCCAGCCCGGCCATCCGGATCCCGCCGCCGCTATCCCGCCCGGCCGTGTGGACCGAACGCTGGTACTCAATCTGGCCTCCCATCGCAAAGACCCGTTTTCGCGCGCTACCCGCAACCTCAACCGCGCCATCCGCGGACGCCCGCCGCTGCTGGATCGCTTCTCCGGATGGTCCGCGCCCATAGGCAGCTTCGCATCCGGCGTCCGCTATGACGTCGCTGTCATCGAACATTTCTGGTGCGCCCCTTATCGAGATGCGCTCCGTCCTCACTGTCGCCGCATCGTGATCGATCTGCACAACATCGAGTCCGTCTGGCACCAGCGCCTGGCGGATACCGAACCTTGGCCGCAATCGATACTGCATCGTCGCTTTGCCGGGATCTATCGAAAGTTCGAGTCGCGCCGTCTCCAACTGTTTGACGCCGTCCTCGCGGCCTCCGATGCCGACGCCGCGATGTTGCGCACCCTCGGACCCGGCTCGCGCGTATCGGTCTACCCCAACGCAATTCCCGAAGTTCTCCCACCGCCCCGCGCCGAATCCGAGAGCATCGTCTTCACGGGCAACCTCGAATACCAACCCAATCTCTCGGCGATTCGCTACTTCCTGTCCGAAATCTGGCCCGTCCTCCGCCTGCGCTTCCCCAATCTCATCTGGCGCATCCTGGGCAAGAATCCGGAGGCCGTGGCTGCGCTAGTGCGCGCCGACCCCCGCATTCAGCTCACCGGTCCCATCCCAGATGCCATCGCCGCCCTCGCGCAATCCCGCGTGGCCGTGGTTCCTCTCCTGGCCGGAAGCGGCACGCGCATCAAGATTCTCGAGGCCTGGGCCGCCGCTACCCCCGTGGTCTCCACTACCATCGGCGCGGAAGGCCTCGCCGCCAACCCCGGCGAACATCTCCTCATCGCCGACAATCCCGGAGATTTTGCCGAAGCTGTATCCACTCTCCTTACGTCTAGAGACCAGTGCGAGAAGATTGGCCAGGCTGGCCGGCGCCTTTATGAACGTTTGTACACGTGGCCGTCCGCTTGGCGCACCCTCGATGGCGTGGTGGATAAGACCGGCTAATGTGTCGATTGGCCACGCTGCGCAATTTTGCAATCATTTTACAGCCGATTACCAGCCGGACCGCGCAACTGTGGTATTTGATAGTGTTAGGTAAGAGAAGGGGTGAGTGCATGCCTGGATCCGCGCGATGGGACCCTAACGTGCGTTACTCCCGTACTGGGACTAAAACCTTTATACTGGAAATCAGGTAATGCGCTTTTCCGTTGACGCTCACGCCATCGGCCAACATCTCACCGGCAATGAGACTTACATCCGCAATCTTCTCAACTGTTTTGCGTCGATTGACCAGGATTCCGACTTCATCGCGTACCTTTCCCGGCACACGCCGTTTTCTGAAGTGCCGGATCGCTTTCACAAGCGCCACATTGCGGAGAACCCCTTCGTCCGCTTGGGTTTGGACTTGTCGCGCCAAGTCTCGAAGGACCGCGCCGATCTGCTCCACGTCCAGTACACCGCTCCCCTCTTTTGCCCGGTCCCCGTGGTGGTCAGCGTTCACGACATCAGTTACCTGGAGTACCCCGAGTACTTCACCAAATTCCGGGCCACTCAGCTGAAGTACACCGTCCGCAGGACCGTGAAAAGAGCTGCTCGCGTCCTCACCCCAAGCGAATTCTCCAAGAACAGCATTGTGAAGGCGTATGGCCTGGATGAGAGCCGTGTCGTGGTGATGCCCAACGCGGTGTCGTCCCAGTTCCGGCCCATTGCCCGCGGCAACGCGCAGCGCTGGATCCAGTCCGAATTCGGCTTCCCCGCGCCCTTTCTTTTGAGCGTCGCCGACCTGCAGCCCCGCAAGAATCATCTCACTCTCATCCGCGCGTTCGAAGAAGTCATTCGCTCTTATCCGCAGCTTCCGCATCACCTGGTCATCGTCGGCAAGGACACGTGGTATTCATCCGTGATTCGCGCCGCCGCTCAGAAATCGCCCGCCGCCGGGCGGATCCATTTCACCGGCTTCGTTTCCGACGAAGATCTCCTGCGTTTCTACGGCGCCTGCGATGTGTTCGTGTACCCGTCGTTCTATGAAGGGTTTGGCTTGCCCATCCTCGAAGCCATGGCCTGCGCGCGCGCCGTCGCTTGCTCCAACACCACCGCGATGCCCGAGGTGGCCGATTCCGCGGCGCTGCTTTTCGATCCCCGCTCGCTCCCGGAAATGGTGCGCGCCATTCGGGATCTCCTGCTCGACAATGAGCTCCGTGCCCGCATGGAGCGGCTGGGATCGCAGCGCGCCACTATGTTCAGTTGGGAGACCACCGCCCGCAAGACCCTCGAAGTTTACTATGACGTTGCCGGAGCCGTGCGGCGCGGCCTCGCTCCAGTTCGAAAACCGGTCCGGATCGCACGCTGAGGGGTTGAAATGAAAACACTACTGGGCGTCTTACTCTGCCTCGCCTCGGCAGCCCAGTCCGGAACGCCCGTCGCCGGCCCCTCTTTCGA
>JAYTVY010000495.1:0-3930 GCA_043743755.1 Bryobacterales bacterium
CATTACGGATGTCTTTGCATTCCTCGATCCGAACGACGCCAGCCGGCTGATTCTGGCGATGGGCGTTAATCCTTTCGCGGTACCCGCGGCGACACACAGCTATCGATTCTCGAAGGACTATCTGTACCAGTTCAAGATTGACCGGACCGGCAGCTTTCGAGAAGACTTTGTCATTCAGTTCCGATTTGAGGACACGCCCACGGGACAAAGGGCGCATGTGCGCGCCGGCGTACCCGACCCAGCCTATGTGGGCGCGAACAATCTCTATCTGGTGGACGCGCCAAGCCAGCTCGACATCCCAACCGGCCAGATCGCCGGGCTGGGCAATGACATCCAGGTATTCACGGGTCTGAGAGACGATCCGTTCGTGTTGGATGGTCAGTTCTTCCGCATTACCGCCAACCTGCAGGATGTGTTCCGCGACATTCCCACATCGCCGCTGGGCCACCTGCGCGGCCGTCCGGCGCGGGCGGACGGCACCAGCGGTGTCGACATGTTCGGGGGCTTCAACGCGTCGTACATCGTGGTGGGTATTCCACTCTCGTGGCTGGGCCCCACCCGGGACGTAATCAACATCTGGGGGACCATCAGCGCACCCGTGGACGAAACGGGCTCGTATATTCAGTTCGAGCGCATGGGCCAACCGCTGTTCAACACCGTGTTTATGCCCAATGGCCTGAAGGACGCCTTCAATCAGGGCGTACCGGCGGACGATGTGTCGCGCTGGGCGAAATATGTGCCGGATGCGCTGACTACGACGGATAACGATGGCACGGGCAACACGATTTCGGGACGCGCAGGCCTGCTGACAGCGCTCGGGCTGGCTACTCCTCCCAACGGTGCGCCGCTCCTGTTGCCGGCGTCGTTCGCCAACACCAATAAAGATCTGCTGCGCGTGGCCCTGCTGCCGGATGTGCTGCGCCTGAGCGTCAAACTGGCTCCCACGGACCTCGCAATCGGCCAGTTCGGATTGACCAATGGCCGGAGGCCCGGTGACGATGTAGTGGATATCGCATTGCGGGTGCTGCGGCAGCTGGCCGACGTGAACCTGCCGGCGGCGCTGAAGGTTCCGGGCAGTGGTCCGGCGCGTTCGGGGGCGCTGAACGCCGACGATCGCAGGTTCTTCGCGGTGCTGCAGGGGACCGACTTCATCCGTCCGGATGCGAATCTGGGCGATCTGACGACCAGCGGAAATGACAAACCATTTCTGGGATCGTTCCCATTCTTTGCCGAACCGCATCCGCGGCCCGGCGATCCGGGCACCATCGGGTTCCCCGCGCTGGGGACATCGCCGGTGGATTTCCCGTCGTCGCTGTCGTATAAGCAGTAGCGACGCCGCTTTATGAGACTCTGTTGCGCTTTGGTTTGGTGCGGCCTGTCTGTGTTCGCACAGGTGCCCGCGCTGACCAGCACGCCGCTCAGCACGGATGAGCGCATCCGGGTGTATGAAGAATGGGTAGCCGCGAATCCGGCGAGTACAGCGAATCGAACGCTGCTCGCCGGAGCGTATATCCAGAAAACACGCGAAACAACCGACTTCGCGTATCTTGCCCGCGCCTCGAAGATTGTCGATCAGGTTCTTTCCGAGAAGAAAGACTATGAAGCACTGCGGCTGCGGAATCTGATCGAGCTCAATCTTCACCATTTCGCCAAGGTGGTGGAATACGCGCGCCAGATGACCCGCGCGGCTCCCAGCGATCCGCAGAACTGGGGGTCGCTGGGCGATGCGCTGCTCGAAATGGGCGACTATGAGGGCGCGCTGGAAGCCTTTCAAAAAATGCTTTCGGTCCGGCCGAATCTGTTCAGCTACAACCGCATGGCGTACTATCGCTTCATCACGGGCGACGTGGAAGGCGGCGCCGCCATGATGGCCGACGCGGTGAAGGCCGGATCGAGATATCCCGAGAACAAGGCGTGGTGCCTGGTGGAGCTGGGGAACATATATTTCAAGACCGGCCGGTGGGCGGAAGCTGAACGAGCGTTCCTTGACGCGATTGTGGCATTCCCCTCCTCGCATGCGGCCTACGCCGGACTGGGCAGCGTGCAGGCCGCGCAGGGGAAGCTGGCGCAGGCCATAGAGAGCTACAGGCACGCCCAGGCTATTACGCCGATGGTGCAGTACGCTGGAGTCTTGCACGATCTTTATGCAGCGTCCGGCAACCTGGCGGAATCGCGGCGGCAGGCGGACATGGTGGACCTGGTTTCGAAGCTGGAAGAGGCTTCCGGCATGAAAGCGAATCGCACACTGGCTCTGGTATACGCGAATCAGGACCGCAATCCGGCTCGAGCGCTGGAACTGGCGGAGGCTGACTTCGAGGTTCGCCAAGACGTCTATACATACGATGCGCTGGCGTGGTCGCTGTATAAGAACCGGCGCTACAAAGAAGCGCGCGAGGCATCTGAACGGGCGCTGAAGCTGGGGACGCCGGAAGCGATGTTCTTCTATCATGCGGGTATGATCGCGAAATCGCTCGGCGACGCAACGAATGCAAGAACGTATCTGGAAAAGGCGCTGCGTCTCAATTCCGGATTCGATATCCGTCAGGCGGCCATTGCGCGGAAGACGCTGGGAGAGATGGGCGCGGCGAAATGAAACGATTGAACCTGCTGCTGATGGCGAGCGCGGCGCTGGGGATGGCGCATCCCATGGGGAACTTCAGCGTCAGCCACTATGCTCGCTTCGAGGTAGATGGGCAGGCAGTGAAACTGCAATATGTTCTGGACCTGGCGGAGCTTCCCACGTTTGATCTGCTGCGGTCCTGGAAACTGGAACGGACCAGCCCGCGCGTGGAACTGGAAGCGCGTGCGCGCGAGCAAGCCAGGCAGTGGCTGGACGGGTTGCGGATCACGGCGGATGGCCGGACGATTCATCCGAAGTTCGAAGGCGCGGATTTGTCGATCGCCGACGGGGCGGGGAATCTTCCGGTGATGCGTATCGGCGTGCGGGCGCGGATCGCGGCGGCGGGCGGTACGCTGGCTTATGAAGATCTGAATTTCGCCGAGCGGGCCGGGTGGAAGGAGATCGTGATCCTGGCGGATGAAGGCGCGACGCTGCGCGAAGCCAGCCAGAGCAGCCGGGACCTCAGCCAGGGACTGACGCAGTATCCGCCGGATCCAACGCTAGCGCCTCCGCAGGATCTTCGAGCTCAGTTGACCTGGTCGGTGGCGAGTCCCCGCTTGACCACAGCGGTGAAAGAGCCGGTCATCAAGCCGGTGATAAAGCCTGTTGCACAGCCGGCGCGCGTCCGTGCCGGTCCTGCTCCCGCCGCCACTACCGCTGCGGCCGCGCCGGCGGGAACGGTCACGCGCGGGGATTTCCTGTCCCGGCTGCTGCATGAGCGTGTGATCACGCCGTGGATGATCCTGGTGGGCATCGCCGTGGCCTTCGTGCTGGGGGCGGCGCACGCACTCACCCCAGGACACGGCAAGACCATTGTGGCCGCTTATCTGGTAGGCTCGCGCGGGACGCTGAAGCACGCGGCGTTCTTGGGCGCCATGGTGACATTCACGCACACCATCAGTGTGTTTGCGCTGGGGCTGGCGACGTTGTTCCTGTTTCGCTACGTGATGCCCGACAAAATTGTTCAGGTGCTGGGCGCGATCTCCGGGCTCTCCATTGTCGCAATCGGCTTGTGGATGGCGTACAAGCGGTTGGCGGCGGCCAGACACGCGCATGCGCACGCGCACGGGCACGCGCATGCGCACTCACACGAGCATCATCATGATCATCACCATGACCATGACCATGAGCACCACCATGCACACGATCACGATCATCACCATGGTCCGGGCGGGCATACGCATGTGCCGGAAGAGATTTCCTGGGGCGGACTGGTGGCGTTGGGCGCCAGTGGCGGGCTAGTGCCGTGCGAATCGGCGCTGATCCTGCTATTGGGAGCGATCGCGCTGGGTCGAGTGGGACTTGGTTTG
>JAYTVY010000496.1:0-9053 GCA_043743755.1 Bryobacterales bacterium
TCACGGCGTCCATCGCGTGGGAGAACTACCGCGCGCGTTTCAATCACGCCTTCGGTCTGCAGGCGCAGGGATTCTCGGAAGGCGCATTCTGCGCATTGCCAGGGCGCTGACTCGATGAGATTTGCCCGGCTCGGGACGCCTCACACGTCAATCCGCAGTACAATACCCGTTTGCTCCCAAAATTCCCGACGAGGTAACCATGTTTGTTCCTTTAACCCCGATCCGCTGCCTGCATCGGGCCGTCGATCTGTTTGGCGGCCGAACCGGCATCGTCTCGGGCGCGCGACAGTTCAACTACGCGCAGTTCGGCGATCGCTCGGAGCGCCTCGCAACCGGTCTCGCCGCAACGGGTATCCGCCCCGGCGATCGCGTCGCCTATCTTAGCTTCAACAATCATCAGTTGCTCGAAGGCTATTACGGCGTGGTGCAGGCGGGCGGAATCGTGATGCCGCTCAACGTGCGGCTGTCGCCGGTGGAACTGGTGAATATCCTGAACCACTCCGGCGCGCGCATGCTGATCTTTGAAAACGACTTTCTCCCGCTGGTCGAAAAGCTGCGTCCGGAATGTCCCGGCATCCACCGCTTTGTCGCCATCGACGAAAAGACTCCGGTGGCCGACCTCACCTACGAAGAGCTGATCGATCAGGGCCACCCCGAGCGCGCCGACATCTTTCAGTTCGACGAGAACTCCGTGGCCGAGCTGTTCTACACCAGCGGCAGCACTGGAACGCCGAAGGGCGTCATGCTCTCGCACCGCACGCTGTATCTTCACGCGCTGTCGGTAAGCGGCATGTTCAAAGACATCGACACCATGGTGGATCTCCACACGATACCCATGTTCCACGCCAACGGCTGGGGACGCCCGCAGGCATCCACCATGCTCGGCGTCAAGCAGGTGATGGTCCGCCGTTTCGAGCCAACCTTCGTCTTCCAGCTCATCCAGGAGCACAAGGCCACCGACATGAGCCTGGTGCCCACGATGGCGAATGCGCTTCTGAACGCTCCCGACCTCGGCCATTACGATCTGTCCAGCATGCAGCGCATCATGCTGGGTGGCGCGGCTTCCTCACCCGAACTGGTAGAGCGCATCGAGCGCGCTTTCCCCGGCTCGGAGGCGTTCGGCGGCTACGGCTTGACCGAAACCGCGCCCGTTTTAACGTCGGCGCGCCTGAAACCCGGCCTGGAGTTCGCCGACGAGAAGGACCGCTACCGTCGCCAGGCCATGGCCGGCTGGCCCGTGCCCGGCGTGCAGGTCCGCGTGGTGGATTCGGAAATGCACGACGTGCCGAAGGATGCCCAATCCATCGGCGAGGTTGTGGCCATGGGCGATCACATTATGGAGGGTTACTATAACGAACCCGATGTCACCGCGCAGGTCATGACCGGACCCTGGTTCCACACCGGTGACATGGGCGTCTGGGACGAGCAGGGCTTCATCCACATCG
This sequence comes from Bryobacterales bacterium, assembly GCA_043743755.1. Lineage (GTDB taxonomy): Bacteria > Acidobacteriota > Terriglobia > Bryobacterales > Bryobacteraceae > JALYHQ01. The sequence continues at coordinate 1,446 of JAYTVY010000496.1, forward strand.
TCGATCGCAAGAAAGAGATCATCATCAGCGGCGGCGAGAACATCTCGTCGCTGGAGGTGGAGAAGGCCATCTTCGCGCATCCCGACGTGTACGAGTGCGCCGTGGTGGCCGCACCACATGAAAAGTGGGGCGAGGTTCCAGTGGCCGTGGTGGTGCGGAAGCCCGGCGCGACGGTCACCCGCGAGGCTCTGCTGGAGTTTCTGGGGGAACGGCTGGGCAAGTTCAAGATGCCGCGCGTAATCGAGTTCAGCGATGAGCCGCTGCCCAAGACCGGCACAGGCAAGATCCGCAAACTGATCCTGCGCGAGAAATTCTGGGAAGGCAAGGAGAAACGGGTGCAAGGCTGAACGTACCCGAATCCGCCCGATTTGCGTCCAATGGAAACGGTGAAAGCGATTCTAGCCGGACTAGCGTGCGCGTCCCTGCTGCTGGCGCAACATGGCCCAGTCTCGCCGGACCGCTACCCCAGCTCCGGTATCCCGCGTATCGGAAAGAAGCCCAAGAAGACTGGCGCTGACGGGAAACCAGTCGCCAACCCTCATATCCAAGGCGTCGTGAGAAAAGTGGGCGCCGATACGCTTGAAATCGAAGCCGACGATTCCCGGTTCGTCTCCATCGGGCTCACCAAGACCACCACGAAGCCGGACGGTCTGAAAACCGGCGACCGCGTGGATGTGGAAGTCACTCAAGATGACGAAGGGCGCTACACCGCCGTCGCCATTCAGCCCGGCGAGAAACCCAAGCAGAGCGCCGGAGTTGCGCCACCGGCGCAGCCCAGAAACCCTCCTGACCCGCCCGAAGAGGTGGATCGTCCCGCCACCGTGGCTGCGCCCACCGGTGCGCTGTACGAGAAAGGCGATGCTGGCCCTCCAAAGCTGAAGCGCGGTATTCCCCCGCCGAAAACATCCAGTGAACCGCTGGTGGAAGTGCCTCCCGAACCCGCGGCGTCCGTGACGCCCTCCGCGGCTCCCCGCGCGGCGGCCGTCGAAAAACCCGGCGATCCGCGCGTGGCGCTCGTTGAAAAAGCCCACGCCGCCGCCGCCACTTACCTCGATTCGCTGCCAAACTATCTCTGCCGCCAGATCACGACCCGTTACCGGAGCCTCAGTCACCACATAGACTGGCAGCCCATCGACGTAGTTACCGCCGACGTGATTTATCAGGACCACAAAGAGCAATACGACAACATTACTGTAGGCGGCAAAACCCTCAAGAAGGGGCAGGAAGTCCCCGGATCGTGGTCGCGCGGAGAATTAGGCGGCCTGCTGGGCGAGTTGTTCTCCCCGGCCAGCGGCGCCGAGTTTCATTTCGTCAAGGACTCCACCATCGCCGGGACGCCAGTCTCAGTCTACGATCTCGATATCGCGCGCGGGCGCTCCTCATGGACCATCCAACTGCCGGGACAGTACATCGAATCCGCGCACCGCGGCTCCGTGTGGCTCGAGAAAAGCACCGGCAACGTCCGGCGCATCGAAATCGAAGGCGTCGATATCCCGGAGGCCTTCCCGCTGGACAAGGTTGAGGCGGCCGTGGATTTCGACAACCTCGCCATCGGCGGAAACAAATATCTGGTCCCCGTCCATGCCGACCTCCTGGCATGTTTCCGGGAATCCTCGCAGTGCGAGCGCAATACCATCGACTTCCGCAACTATCGCCGCTTCGGCGCGGGGTCCACGATTACCTTCCACTAGGGCAAAGCCGGTCACTCACCGTGGGATCGCCCCACTACCCCGAACAGCTCGTGATACCGCTCCGGCAGCTTGACCGGCTTCATGTCGCAGCCCAGAAAGATGTGCTTCGTCCCTCCACTGGCCAGTTTGCGATTCTCCCCACCCTCGCGAAACTCGTAATGAAACTCAACCATGCGCCGATTCGCCGCCGCAATGCGCGTGCTCACAACGATCTCGTCGTCATAGCGGGCAGGCGCCGCGTAACGGCAGTGCGCTTCCGCCACCGCCAGCCGCATACCGTCTTCCGCTTCCATATCCTTGTAGCGAAACCCGAGCGAACGGCAATATTCGGCCCGCCCTAGTTCCATCCAAACCAGGTAATTCGCGTAATAGACCACGCCCATCTGATCCGTCTCGGCATAGCGGACCCGAAAGCGCGTCTCGTGAATTCGCATGCCCGCGGGACTCAGTAGCCCTTCACCTTATCCACAACGTTGAGCAGCGGCTCGCAGCGATCGAACCGCAGAATGTTTTCTTTCAGGAGTACCATCCGCCGCGCGTCGATTCCGTCGGACTGGCCCGCGATGTGCGGCGTAATGATCACATTCTCGAATTTCCACAACGCGTGGCCCATGGGCAGCGGCTCCGGATCGGTAACATCGAGCCCGGCCCCCGACAAGCGGCGCGAATCCAGGGCCTTAACCAGCGCGCCGGTATTGTAGACTTTCCCGCGCGACACGGCGACAAAATACGCGCCCGGCTTCATCTCCTCGAACTGTTTCGGACCGATCATGCCCTCGCTCTGCGGCGTGTGCGGCGCGGAAATAAAGATCACGTCCGCCAGCGGCAGCACGGTATCGATTCTGTCCGGCGGCACCATGCGGCTCACGTATGGATTCAATGGCATTTCCTTGGGATCCACCCCTATCACGGTCATCCCGAAGGCATGCGCCCGCTGCGCGATTTGCGATCCGATGCCCCCCACACCCACGATCACCGCTGTCTTTCCGCGCAGTTCCACAGGATGGTACCGGTTACCCGCAAGATTTTCCGTGCTTTTCCGCGGGATGATCTGATGCAAATCGCGAGTCAAAGCCAGCAACAGCGCGAAGGCATGATCCGCGATTTCCGGTCCCTGAATGATCTTGCAGTTGGTAAGCGTCACGTTGCTGTTGGTGAACTCGGGAAAGCGCAGATTTTCCACTCCGGCGCTATACACCTGCACCCATTTCAGTTTCTTGGCAGCGCTGAACTGCGCCGGATCGATGCCGCCGAAAAGCGCGTCCGCATCCGCCAGTTGCTCCAGCGAACGCGTCCGGTCCATCGCCTCCACCTGCACATTTGGCGATACCGCGCCCAGTTCCCGGATGGCGTCCGGCGTCAGGCCCATCACAACAATCTTCTTGTGTTCGGCGCCCCACAGGCCCGCCGCCAGCGCCACTAGTACAGTCAAACCGGTACGCAAGTTCCAACCCTCCCGAGACTCGAAATTGTACCATCGCTGAAACCGGGATCGTCCGAGACCAGTCTGATACTATGACAGCGTGCGCGTGAAGGTGTTGTTTTTCGGCATGTTAAGAGACATCGTGGGAACCTCGGAAGATTCCATGGAGCTGGCCGAAGGCGAGTCCGTTGCGGCCGTATTTGCGCGATATGCCAGCCGTTATCCGCGCCTGGGAGAAACGGCTTCGAGTATCGTTCTGGCCCGCAATCAGGAGTTTTGTGACCGCTCCACCGTCGTCAGTGAAGGCGACGAGATCGCGTTTCTTCCGCCCGTCAGCGGCGGATCCGACCTCTACACGCACCAGATCGCCGATTCCGGTACCGGCCACTTTTTCGCGTTAACGCGGCAGCCCATCGACGCAGCGGGCATCGCCCGCCATCTGTTGCGCGGCGAGGACGGCGCCGTCGTAAATTTCGAAGGCGTCGTGCGGAACAACACCAAAGGCCGCCTGACGCGCTTCCTCGACTACGAATGCTATGAGCCCATGGCCGTGAAGACCATGGCGCAAATCGGACGCGAGATCGTCCAATCGCACCCCATCGCCCGTATCGCGATGGTGCACCGCCTGGGACGTATGGAAGTTGGCGAGACCAGCGTGGCCGTCGTGGTCACCGCGCCGCATCGGCGGCCCGCCTTTGAGGCCGCTCTCGAAGGCATCAACCGGTTGAAGCGCCTGGTGCCGATCTGGAAAAAGGAACATTTCGCCGACGGCGAGATCTGGGTGGAAGGAGACTGGGACGAATCCGTCCTCCCCAAGTGATCGGAAGCGGAGTGTTTCGACGCATCGGACTTATGGGTTGTATCGCGCTCGCCTTTGGTGCGCTCGCGATTGCACAGGAAGACGTGTTCCGCGTGGACGTGCGCCTGGTCCGGCTGCTCGCCAGCGTCAAGGATTCCTCGGGCCGGCTGATCGGATCGCTTGACAAGAGTGATTTCACCATCTTCGACAACGGCGTGGCCCAGCAAGTTTCCCTGTTCGAGCATCACACCGAGCAACCTCTATCCATTGCCCTGCTCATCGATACCAGCGGCTCTACCGGCAAGGAACTTCGCTATGAGCTCGATTCCGTGGAGCGCTTTTTGAATGCTCTCCTGCGCGAGGGCAATACCAGCGATGCCGTCGCGCTCTATAGTTTCAACTGGCAAGTGACACTGCTCAATAGTTTCACGCGGCGCATGGGCCGCATAGAAAACAACCTGCGCCTGTTGAAGTCCGAAGGTGGGACATCGCTCTACGATGCCATCTACCTCGCCTCCCGCGATCTCGAAATGCGCGAAGGACGCCACGTTATCGTTGTAGTCACCGACGGCGGAGACACCACCAGCACCAAGACTTATCACAATGCTCTCGAAGCGGCCCAGGTCGCCGACGCGGTGATGTATCCGGTGCTGGTGATGCCCATCACCAACGATGCCGGCCGCAACATCGGCGGCGAGAACGCACTCACCACGCTGGCCGCCAGCACCGGCGGCCGGGTCTTCGCTCCCAGCCTGGGCACGGAGCTCGACAACGCGTTTTCCGATATCCTGCGCGAGCTGCGCACCCAGTATCTGATCGGTTTTTATCCCCGGAACACTCCCGCCACCAAGGATCGCTTTCATAACCTGCGTGTAAGCGTGCGCACTCCGGGTTTGCGGGTGATTACCCGTAACGGTTACTATGGAGATTCTGATCAACCCGGCGGAAAAACGCATCCGCCACGGTGAAATCCAGGATCACATGGCATCTAAGGGAGCGAAATCGAAGACTCGGGCGCCCGAGCAGACGTTCGAAGAAGTCACCTACCTGCGCTATCTCATCGATAATCAGGTTCCCGTGCGCATCCGCCTCGGCAACAATGAGGAAGTGGACGGACTCGTTGAATTCTTCGACGTAAACTTCATTCGCATTACTCGCACCGGATCCCCCAACCTGTTTCTCTACAAGCACGACATCAAGTATCTCTATGAGGAGCCCAGCCGCGCTTCGCGGTAGGCATGCCCTCTTATCTGGATACCGCCGTCGAGATCGCTCGCGAAGCCGGCGCGCTCCTGTCGACGTTTTTCGAGCGCCGCGTCAGCTTTGAACTGAAGGGCGAGCATGACCTGGTAACCGAAGCCGACCGCGCTTCCGAAAAACTGGTAGTGGAGCGTCTGCGTACGCACTACCCGTCCCACTCCATAGTCGCTGAAGAAGGCGGAGGCCACACCGGCACGTCCTCCGAATTCCGCTGGTACGTGGATCCCCTCGATGGAACCACCAACTTCGCGCACTCGTTTCCGGTGTACAACGTCACGCTCGCGTTGGAACACAAAGGCGAGCTGATCGCGGGCGTAATATTCGATCCCACCCGCCAGGAAATGTTCGCAGCCGAGCGCGGCGGCGGCGCGCACCTCAATAACCGGCGAATCCGCGTGTCTAAAGTCAGCCGTCTGGAGGATTCGCTGCTAGTGACCGGATTCCCCAGCCGCAAGCGCCATCAGAACGTGAACATTCACTTCTACTACCAGCTCGCGATGATGACCCACGGCGTGCGCCGCACCGGGTCGGCGGCCATTGACCTCGCTTACGTAGCCTGCGGTCGCCTGGATGGCTTCTGGGAGTTCAGTCTGAACCCTTGGGACGTGGCCGCCGGCGTGCTCTTGGTGCAGGAAGCCGGCGGCGCGTGTTCCGATATGCACGGCGCGCCCCTCAACTTGCTCGATCCCCATATCCTGGCGGACAACACCGCCATCCACCAGCCTTTGCTGACCCTCTTCGCCGAAATCTTCGCAGGCCGTTATCGCGACAATCTTCCCCAGTTGCCTTGAGTCAGTGCGCAATATTCCCCGGCCGCATTCCCTTCCCCAGCTCGAACACAGCCCCCACCGCGCCCACCGCACAGGTCTGGCGAGTCATCCCATTCAACTGCCGGATGCGGTACACCGCCTCGATTCCCGTGCAATGCGCGCCCAATAAATTCTGAACTCCCGCCTCGCGTAGTTTCCCCGCCGTCCACGCCAGCTTCTCATCGTCGAGCTGGTACAAATGAAACCCGCCCAGCAGCGCATGCACCGGCGCCGCCCGTACCGTTGACCGTGCATACTCCAGCGTGTTCGCAATTCCCGCATGGCCGCACCCCGCGAGCACCACCAAACCCTGATCCGTATCCGCCACCAGCGACATATCCTCCGGGATGTTGTCTTCCACCCAATGCTCCCCCAGCTTCACTTCCACTCCGGGATTCCAGTTGTGCTCCGGATATTTTCGCGGCACCGGTCCAGTCAGCCACAGCCCCGGCGCCAGTTCCATCGGATGATCGTACTCCGTTACGCGTCCACCCAGCCCTTCATACTCGCGCAGCGCTTTGACCACAAAATCCGCCGCGCCTCCGCTTTTCCTCCTGCGATCCAACAAGATGCCCTTTCCCGCATGGACTCGCCCCAGAGCACCAAGATTCGCACGCCGCAGCGTAACCAGACCGCCCGTGTGGTCGCCGTGATTGTGGCTCAGAATCACGTCTTGCACGCCCGCCAGATCCACGCCCATCGCGCGTGCGTTGGTGAGCACCGTGTCGGGATGCGCGCCGGTATCGAACAGATATCGATGACCGTCAGCCTCCACCAGCGCCGCGAATCCCCATTCGCCGATCCCCTCGTCATCCGCCAGCATCGTGGAGAGCACTTCAATGCGCAGGGTTCGCACTCGATGCGTGTTCTGTGCAAAGGCGCAAGCGGACAAGATCAGAAATGCCGTGACGAACGGTTTCATCGCTCTTCAGCATAATCCAAATCACATTCCGCGACCACCTTTGCAAAGTGGGTGTCGAAAAATTTTGAGAACTATCTTGACGCGGAGTTCAGTATGCGCTATAACACGGAGGTCCCATCGATTTTCATTAGCTGCAAATCACAGCGAGAGAGTGTCCAGCATGTCCGCTGCGTATATCGCCCTGTCAGAGATTCCGCCTCGGATCGAGCCCGAGCTTTTTGATTCTTCCCAGGACGCGGTCCTGCGAGAATTGGCTCACGCCTTGCGCCAGCCGCTCGGCGCGATTGAAGCCATAGCGTATTTTTTGAATATGACGCTCCCGCCCGGCCAGCCCGAAACCAGCCGGCACCTGCTGCGCCTGCAAGAACTGGTGCAAGAATCCAACTCCATCTTGTGCGCCGCGTTGCGCGATTCGCAGCGCCAGCCTTCGTAGGGGCTGTTAAGCGCCTTCCAATTCGCGCAGCCTCTTCTTCATTTCCGCCACTTCCCTTCTGAGTTCCCCCAACCGCCCCAGCTGCGCCAGTTGCTCCAGATACTCCCGCAGCGGCCGCGCCGGAGTTCCCCACATCACCTGTCCTCTGCGCACGATCTTCGATGTCAGCACTCCCGCTCCGGATCCCAGCACGGCGCCCGGTTCAACCCGCGCCTTATCGCCAATCCCCACCTGCCCTCCGATCACCGCGTGATCTCCCACCACCACGCCG
>JAYTVY010000497.1:0-6316 GCA_043743755.1 Bryobacterales bacterium
CCGTTAGAGCATTTCATAAGCGACTTGATTTCAGAGGGTTGTATCCAAAATTCCAGCCCCTTCCAGAGCGTTTTTCGGACTTTTCCACAGCAAGATGAAAAATGGCTCGCTCCGCTAACTACCTTTGCTTGGTTCTGTTTAGAGGCCCTTATGGGAAGCAAGGCTTTTTTTCTTGACTTCCCACCGCCGAAACCATAAGATCCAAAGCACGTACAGTTTTGACGGTTGCGTTTCCGTCGAATCTGATTCTCCCATGAACATCACCCTGGTTTACCAGGGGCCTGTCTTCAGGCAGATGTCAAAATGCTCACCTCTCATCAAGGTGAGCATTTTCTTTGTCCGCCCCACTACATAAATCCTGTAAACTGTTTTATATGTCTCTCCAGGACGCCCTCACCGACGCCAGGGAGACCGCGCGCGACGCTATTCTGCACGGTTTTGACGATCGCTTCGCCCAGCTCGAGACCCGCATCGCGGGCCGCTTTCAAGAATCCCGCCGCCAGCTTGCCGGCCGCCTCAACCAGGCCGTCCGCCGACTGCGCCGGTTCGATAATGCAGCCAGTTGGAGCCAGGCGCTGGTGGATTCGGCCGGCGAATTCTGCGGCCAGGCGCGGTTTTTTGACATCGCGGGCCGGAATCTGGCTGATGCACCCGCCTTCGCCCACGCGGTTGAATCCGGCGATCCGGTGGTGTGCATGCGCACCCGCGGCGAGCTTTCCGAAGAGTTCGCCACCCTGGTGGGCGAAGCGCCGGACCGCAAGTGCCACTTGTTCCCCATCTCGACAGGCGAACGCGTGGTGGCGATTCTCTACGCGGATTCCGCCACTGGCGCCGTTGAAACCGAGGCGCTGGAGCTGCTTGCGTCGGTAGCCGGAAGCGTGCTGCACCGGCGGCTGCTCCGCGGCGCGACCCCCAAGAGCTCCGCGCTCGATCTGAAGGCCCGCCGGTTCGCCCGCGTTCGCGTCGCCCAACTCCGGCTGCATAAGTCCGCCGCGGTGAAAATGGGGCGTGCGAATTGCGATTTGTATGCGTCTCTAAGAGAGGAGATCGACGCGGACCGCGAAGCCTTCCGGCGCGACTTTTTGTCGCGCGCGCCGATAGTGGATCATTATCATACGGAACTGTTACAAACTCTGGCCCATGACAATCCTGAACTGCTTGGAGAAGACTATCCCGGTCCTCTGGCTCGGTAGAGCGCGGGGAACGCTTCGAGCCGGCGCCGTTTTGCTGGCGATGCTTTGCGCATCCGCGCAGACGCAGCTGCCGCAGACGCGGGCTGGGCTGATCGCTTATGCCGGCGCGCATCCCAGGGATTCCAGCGGCGCACTCGCGCTGCTGGCGCTGGGTGCCGCCGAGGTGGATCAGAAACAATTCGCCGAGGCCGTTCCGCACCTCAAGGCAGCCGGCAAACGGCTCCCCAAGCTCGCCGATTACGCCGCCTATCTCGCGGCCGCATCCGAATTTGAGTTGCAGCAGTTCCACGACGCCGAACATGCGCTCGCGCCGGTGTTCAGCCAGACGCCGCCATCGCCCCTGAATGGAAAGGCGGCCGTGCTCGGAGCCAACGCCTATCTGCAGGATGGAAACCCGCGCAAAGCTCTCGATCTGGTAGCGCGGCACAACGCTGAGATGACCGAAGCGCAGTCCGAATCGCTGCTTGCGCATGCGCTCGAAGCGCAGAACGATGCCGGCGCCGCCGCGCATTATCGCAAGGTATATCTGGAATATCCTCTCTCCGCCGAATCGGCCGATGCCGAAGCCGCGCTCGCCCGCATCGGAATGCCGCCGCCCGCGGCTCGCTTCGCGCGCGCTCAGAAACTGATGGAGGGCGGCGATTTCGCCCGCGCCCGGCGCGAGCTGGAAACGCTGGCCCCGCAGCTCAACGGCGCGGATCGCGACTTGGCGCGCGTCTTGATCGGCTCCGCCATGTATCGCAGCCGCGATCGCAATCCCGCGTGGCGGTATCTTGAATCGCTCGAGGTTTCTTCGCCCGAAGCCGATGCGCAGCGCCTCTACCTGCTGATCGAATGCGCGCGCCGGCTGGACCGCTACTCCGATATCCCCCAGCTGCTCTCTAAACTCCAGCGGGAGCATCCCAAATCCAAGTGGCGCATGCAGGCCTTGATCGCCGCCGGCGATTCGTATTCGCAGCACAATGAGATCTCCGCATACCGCCCGCTGTTCCAGGCCTGCTACGACAATTTCGGGTCCGAGCCGGAAGCCGAATATTGCCACTGGCGGGTCACCTGGGTGGATTATCTGGCCACGCACGCGGGCGCCGAAGAGCCGCTGCGCTTGCATGCACAGCGCTGGCCGGATTCCGACAAAACCAGCACGGCATTCTATTTCCTGGGCCGCATCGCCGAATCGAAAAAGGACTGGGCCGGCGCCCGCGCGTATTACAGCGAAGTGGCTTCCAATTATCCGAATTACTTCTATGCCGTCCTCTCGCGGGAGCGGCTGAAGCACTCCTCCGTAGCGTCCGCCCAGGCATCTGAAACCGTGCGCCAGTTCCTGGCCGGAATCTCGTTCGGACCGCGCAAGCACAGCGACACTTTTGACGCCACCCCCACCACCCATCAGCGCATCGAGCGGGCTCGACTGCTGGCATCGGCCGGCTTGGACGATCTGGCCGACAGCGAGTTGCGCTTCGGAGCGCGAACCGACGGCCAGCCGCAAGTGATCGCGCTGGAGCTGGCCGAAATGGCGAACCGCCGCGATGCGCCGGACCAGGGCATCCGCCTGATTAAACACTTCGCACCCGGATACATGCTGATGCCGGTGGAAGGCACGCCCGACAAATTCTGGCGCCTCGCCTTCCCGCTTCCGTTCCGCCAGCCGCTGGAGTTGTACAGCCGCGAGCACGCTCTGGATCCCTATCTGGTGGCCGCGCTGATCCGCCAGGAGTCCGAGTTCAACCCCAAGGCTCTCTCTCGCGCCCGCGCTTACGGCTTGACGCAAGTGATGCCTGCCACCGGCCGCGAAGTCAGCCGCAAGCTGAAGATGGGCCGCTTCAACGCGGCCATGTTATATCAGCCGGACGTCAACCTGCGCATCGGCACCTGGTATCTGCGCGCGATGCTGGATCAGTTGCAAGGTCGGCTGGAGCCGACGCTGGCGTCTTACAACGCAGGCAAGAGCCGCGTGGTGAACTGGCTGCGCTGGAGCGACTTCCGCGAGCCCGCCGAGTTCATCGAGAGCATCCCGTTCAACGAAACCCGCAATTACGTACAGAGTGTATTGCGCAACGCCGATATCTATCGGCGGCTGTATGCTCCCAAGACCGTCGCGTTGAAGTAGCGCCTGCGCTGCGAGCGGTTACAGGAATTTCTTGGCCATCTGCTCCCACCACGGCCAGTCATGGCCGGTGCCGTCCAGCCAGACGTCCAGATAATGCGGGATCTGTTTATCGTTCATGATCCGTGACAGGCGGATATTGTCGTCGCGGCAGATGTCCGTTTCACCGGTGGCCAGCACCAGGCGCTGGCGGCGGATCTGGTCGAGATACCAGCCATTCAATCCCGGGACGAAATCGGGCGGGCAGTTGTAGTAGCAATTGTCGTCGTAGTAGCCGTTCAGAAAATCGTGAATGTCAAAAGCGCCGCCCATGCTGATGGCATCCGTGACGATGTCCGGATGGCGCAGGGCGAAATTGATGGCGTGGTAGCCGCCGAAGCTGCAACCGGTGGCGATCAAGCCCGGCGATTGGTTGCGCGCGCGGATGAATGGGACCACTTCCTCCGTCAGGTAACGGTCATATTCGTTGTGGCGGATGACGCGGTCGCGCGGGTGGATTTTCTTGTTGTACCAGCTCTCGGAATCCACGCTATCCACGCAGAACGCCTGCAGCTGGCCGCTCCCATACTTCTGGCCCACCGCGTCGATCATCTTGCGACTTTCGTAGTCGAAGAAGCGGCCCATGGAAGTGGGGAACACCAGCACCGGAGTGCCGCCGGTTCCGAACACCAGCAGTTCCATGTCGCGGCGCAGGGCAGTACTCTGCCATTTATGATATTCACGGTTCATATTTTGTGTGGGTGCCTCAGCGGCCGCTTCCAACCGGCTCCTAGAGTTTCAGCAGGGCGCGCAACCGCTTGGTCTGCACCCGGCTGACGGGGATCTCCGTGTGGCGTTTGTCGTCCATGCGGAGCTGGAAACTGGATTTGAACCAGGGGATCACTTCCTTGATCCGGTTTATGTTTACCAGAAACGACCGGTGGACGCGCCAGAAGATATCCGGGTCGAGATTCGACTGCAGCTCCTCGATAGTTCGATAGTTGGATTCGCCTTCCACGCTGGTGCCGACTACGGTGATCAAACCATCGTCAATGGTGGCATACACCACGTCCTGCGCATCCAGTATGAAATTGCGGCTGTTGCTTTTCACCAGTAGCTTGGTGCGCATGCCGGCGGAGCGCGCGGCGGCCGGGGCTTCCAGCGGCCGGGCGCGTTCGGCGATGGCCTTGCGTGCGCGATCAATCGACAGCTCCAGGCGCTCCCTCTCGATGGGCTTCAGCACGTAGTCCAGCGCATCCCAGCGGAACGCCTCCACGGCGTACTGGTCATACGCGGTGGCCAGAATAAAGTAGGGCAGCGGAACGTTTTTTTCCTTCAGCTTCTGGATGACGCCGAGGCCGTCCAGGCCGGGCATCTGGACGTCCAGAAACACCAGGTCGGGTTCCAGATCCTCGATCAGCTTCACTGCTTCCAGGCCATTGGCGCCGGTGGCCAGCACCTCCACGTCGGGGAATTCCTTCAGCAGATAAGCGAGTTCCTCGCAAGCAAGCTGCTCGTCATCCACCAGGACGGCGGTAATGACGCTGCTGGATACTGCATTGGCGCCGCGGGTCACCATAAAATGTTAGTATAACTTAGGATAAGCGTCTGCCGGGCCTCGCTGGGCGAGGCAAAACAGGGCTTCCCACGTCAACGTGAGGAGAATCTAGTTGTCCACCAACGAAAACACCCAAATTGCGCCCGCCGACGGGAAGCTGGGTATTCTTATTCCGGGTATCGGCGCGGTTTCCACCACTTTTATCGCCGGAGTGGAAGCGATAAAACGGGGCCTGGGACTGCCGGTGGGATCCCTGACCCAGCTCGGAACCGTACGGCTGGGAAAACGGACGGAAGCGCGCACTCCCAAGATCAAGGATTTCGTTCCGCTCGCCGGTCTGAACGACCTGGTTTTCGGCGGCTGGGACATCTTCGAGGACAATGCCTACGAAGCCGCCACCAACGCCAAGGTGCTGGAGAAATCGCTCCTTGAGCAGTTGAAGGAACCGCTCAGCGCCATCAAGCCGATGAAGGCCGTATTCGATAAAGAATATGTGAAGCGCATCGACGGGCCCAACGTAAAGCAGGGCGGATCGAAGATGGACAAGGCCGAGATGCTGATGGAGGATATCCGGAGCTTCCAGGAGACGTCCGGCGCATCGCGGCTGGTGATGATCTGGTGCGGATCGACGGAAGTGTTCCATCGCCCGGCGGCGGTGCATCAGACGCTGCGCGATTTCGAGTGCGGCTTGCAGAAGAACGATCCGGAGATTTCGCCCAGCCAGATTTATGCCTACGCTGCGTTGAAATCCGATGTGCCGTTCGCCAATGGCGCGCCCAACCTGACCGTGGACATGCCGGCCTTGCTGGAGCTGGCGCGCGAGCGGCAGATTCCGGTTTGCGGGAAAGACTTCAAGACCGGACAGACGTACATGAAGACGCTTCTGGCCCCCGGATTCAAGGCGCGCATGCTGGGGATGTCGGGCTGGTTTTCCACCAACATCCTGGGCAATCGCGACGGCGAAGTGCTGGAAGATCCGGGATCGTTTAAGAGCAAGGAAGAGACCAAGCTTTCGGTGCTGCAGCAGATTTTGCAGCCGGAACTTTATCCGGAATTGTACAAAGATCTGTATCACGCGGTGCGCATCAATTACTATCCGCCGCGCGGCGACTCTAAAGAGGGCTGGGACAACATCGATATTTTCGGCTGGCTGGGCTATCCGATGCAGATCAAGATCGACTTCCTGTGCCGGGATTCGATCCTGGCCGCGCCGCTGGTGCTGGATCTGGTGCTGTTCATGGATCTGGCGAAGCGCGCCGGCATGAAGGGCATTCAGGAATGGCTGTCCTTCTACTTCAAGGGGCCCATGACCGCGCCGGGGCTGTATCCGGAGCACGATATTTTCATCCAGTTGATGAAGCTGAAGAACACGCTTCGCTGGATGCGCAATGAGGATCTGATTACGCACCTTGGCCTCGAGTACTACGACTAAAGCCGGTCTCAACCGGGACGACAAGACGCCCATGCGGGTGCTAGTGATCG
>JAYTVY010000498.1:0-16635 GCA_043743755.1 Bryobacterales bacterium
CGCAAACTGACGCGACTGGGACCGCGCGCCGTTGAAGGCGATCAAACGGTCAATCATGACGCCGATGGACCAGGCCGACATCAGGAACAGTACGATAACCACGATTCGGGCCAGCCAGCCCATCTGTTCCCACATGTGACGGGGGTCAAATCCAATGGCCGGCGCTTCTCCCTGAAGGAGCGCGAAGGCCCATACGTGCATCTGTAGCAACATTGTTCTCTCCTGCGAGTTGAATTGAAATTTCTACCGGCTCTAAAACTCTATTGACTCAAAGTAAAGTTCACGTCGATCTGGGTTACAACCTCAACCGCCTCGCCGTTCAGCAGCGTGGGCCTGTATTGCCATTGCGAAACGGCCTGACGGGCGGCTTCCACCAGCAGCGGGTGCCCGCTGACAAGTTGAAGATTCTGCACCGTGCCATCCTTGCCGATGATGGCGGTGAAGCGGACTGTGCCCGAGATGCGCGCCGTCTTGGCCAGCGGCGGATACTGGGGCGTGATCTTGCGGATCAAGTTGGCGGCCTGGACGTTTCCGCCGACGCGGATGCGCTCCAGCTTCGGTGGCGGCGCTTCCTTCTTCGGGGGCGGCGGGGGAGCGGCGGAAGGCACTGCTCCGATTACTCCACCCAGAACTCCCCCGGGAGTTCCACCGGGGACGCCACCGGGAATTCCACCTACGACGCCCGAGGTGCTGGGGGGCGGCAGATCCTCTTCCTTGATGTTGGCGATGTCTTTCGGAATCTGCTTCGGCGCCATCAGCTTGCCGGCGTCAAACTGCTTGGGGATCACTTTCGGGACGATCTTCGGCGCGGGCGGCGGAGGCGGCGGAGGAGGCGGAGGAGGCGGCGGGGCCACCAGGAAACTGGTCAACTGGGCGCGGGGCAGCGAATCGGTATAAATCAGCGGGATCAAAACCATCACGCCGATCGCGATCATCTGCAAGAGAAAGGACAGCAGCACTGTCACCGGCTTCCGGGTCTTGGCTGTGCCTTCGACAAATGTTTGTTCAAACATCGTTCACCCTTCCGTTGGCCGCTTGCTTGTGGACGGCCTTATTTGACTTTTGCCCGCCGAGCGGTCTCTCGCGGCGCTCCAGCCGGCGCCAGGGCCGGCTTCTTCCTGCGATCCATAAGGTCTTGCCAGAATATCAGAATTGGACTGGCAACGAAAATCGACGAGTACGTGCCTACAATGATCCCAACCGTCAAGGCGAAGGAGAAGCCCTGAAGCACCTGCCCGCCGAAGATCAGCAAGGACAGGGCGGTGAGCAGCGTAAGCCCCGAGGTGAGGATGGTCCGGCTCAACGTTTGATTCACGCTCTTGTTGATTACGGATTCAAGTTTTTCGCGGCGCAGGATCTTCAGATTCTCGCGTATGCGGTCAAACACCACGATGGTGTCATTCATCGAATAGCCCACGAGAGTAAGCAGCGCGGCCACCACTGTCAGCGAGAGCTCCTTGTTGAAGAGCGAAAACAGCCCGATGGTGATGATGGTGTCATGGAACACGGCGATGACCGCCGCCAATCCGTAGATCCACTCAAACCGAAACGCAATGTAGACGAGCATACCACCGAGCGCATACAACACGGCGCGAATAGCCTTGGCCTGCAGCTCGGCGCCCACTTTGGGACCCACTACTTCATGACCGCGGATCGCGAACGGCGCCGGGTAGAGCTCCTGCGGCAGTACGTTCATCATCTGCGGCGTCACGCCGGGAACAGTTGAGAGGTCGGCGATGTTGCGTATCAAGCCGGAGCGCGGCGGGGTGTCGCGGAAGTTCAAAATATTCTTCGCCAGGTCCTGCACTTGCTGCTCATTCATGGCAACGCCGGCGCGTTGCAGCGGATCGCGCAAACGGTCGGCTAGCGCGCCCGCGCTGGCCGCGTTGATGTCGAGCTTTCCGTTATTCTGGCCGAATGCCGCTTTCAGCTCATCCACGATGGTCTGCTGCGCCGCTTCCAATTCCTTGTCGTCGTGCACGTCGGTACCAATGATGTCGTCATTGGTGCCGGTGACCTCCTGGACCTCGATATTAGGCAAACGCTTGCCCAGCGCCTTACGCACCTCATCCACGGGCGGACGCTGAGCGAATCGTACTATCACCAGCGCTCCCCCGCGAAAGTCGATCCCATACCGGGGGCCCCCTTTGACGACGAGACTGACCAGTCCGGCCGCGGTAAGGGCCAGAGACAGGAAGATGAAGGGCCACTTCTTGCCCAGGAAATCGAAGTTCGTGTTTTTAAATAATTCCATCGAGCGTCAGGGTCCGGCATCTGTCGTTGTTAGACACCGGGTGGGGGTATTCTGTTCCCCCGGTTAGACCTAGAAAATTTAGCACAACCAGCTAAATACTCAAAGCTGTCAGCTGCTTCTTGCCTGACAGCTCAAAATCGAAGATGGTCTTGCTCACGAACACCGCGGTGAAAACATTGGCGATAAGACCAATCACCAGGGTGACGGCGAACCCCTTGACGGGGCCGGTTCCGAAGATGAACAAGAACGCGCAGGACACCACAGTGGTGACGTGCGTATCAATAATGGTAAGGAACGCTTTGCTGAAGCCCGCATCCACGGCGGCGGCAACCGCTTTGCCGGCGCGCAGCTCCTCGCGTATCCTCTCGAAAATCAGTACGTTGGAATCAACCGCCATACCGATGGTCAGAATGATTCCGGCAATCCCGGGGAGGGTCAACGTGGCGTTGAAGTAGCTCAGAGCGGCAATGAGAATGACAGCATTCAAAATCAAAGCCAGGGTGGCGTTGATCCCGGAGCGCTTGTAATACAACAACATCGCCAGCACGACGGCGATCAGGCCCACAATGCCGGCCCAGAAGCCTTCCCGGATGGAGTCCGCGCCGAGGGACGGTCCCACCGTCCGCTCATATTGGTACCCGATTCCGGCGGGCAGCGATCCGGCTCGAAGGTTGAGCGCCAAGTCGGACGCCTCTTCTGTGGTTTGAGCGCCGGTGATACGGCCAGTGTCGCTAATGCGGCTTTCGATGGTGGGAGCGCTGATCACCTGGTTATCCACCACGATGGCGGCGCGGTTACCGATGTTCGCCTCGGTGTATCGCTCAAACCGCTTGGCGGCTTCCTGGGTGAGCACGAAATTGGTTTCCCAGCGGCCCTGGCTTTGATCCTGCGAGGCGGTGGCGGTGCGGATGTCGGTTCCGCGGACGATGGGGCTGCGCGAAACCAGATACCAGATTTGCGGTCCGCCGCCGCGGGGAACGGACGGCACCAGCCGGGTGTTCAACGGAAGCACGCCGCCGTGCTTGGTGCGGGCCTCTTCCTGCGATTGGAACGGCCCATCCTTCACTTCGGTCCATTCGAGCACGGCCTGGGTCTGGAGCAACTGTTTTATGTGCGCGGAATCGTCGACGCCCGGTAACTGCACCAGCAACTCGGCCTCGGCGTCGCTGCGGCCGGTGGGCTGCACGGAACTTTCCGCGAGCCCCAGGCCATTGATCTTGCGCTCGATGGTGGCCATGGTCTGGGTCATGGTGTCGCGCTTGAGCTTCAGCGCTTCGGTCGGCCTATAGTTCAACCGGTAGTCGGTGGCGGCGGAAGTGAGCACCCATTCGGGGAATTGTTCGTTCACAATGGCGCGAAAAGCGCCGGCTTTGGTGGCGGGCACACCCTTGACGTCGACCTGAATCTTGTCCGCTTCCTCCAGGGTATTGGGATCGTTCCGATCCATGGAAGCAAACTCGATATTCTGCTTCTGGGTCTCCAGCTTCAGGCGGTCAATGGTGTTGTCCGCCACGGCCTTGAAGGCGTCCTGGAGGTGGACCTGCATGACCAACTGGGTACCGCCGCTGAGATCCAGGCCAAGGTGGATGTTCTTCTTCCAGTTGGCGGCGAGCTCGGCTTTCGACTTAGGCAGTCCGATGATGCCGTAGATGCAAATCAGGATGATGGCGACGATTACGGCCGCCTTAACTCTTAGCTTGCGATTCATTGAGTGCGTGGATCCCTTACGATTTCTTTTCTTCCGGCACCAGACCGGTTACCGCGCTGCGGGACATCTGGAGTTTCACGTTGTCGGGCTTTACCCGCAATATCAGCGTATCATCGCTGTTGATGCTGACGATGGTGCCCACAATGCCGCCGCCGGTAACCACCACATTGCCATTCTCGAGCTCACGCAGCATTTTGGCGGTAGCCTTGCGCTGGCGCTGGGCCGGCATGAACACCAGCAGATAGAAGATCGCGATCATCAGGATCAGCGGAAGGGCCATGCCCAGAGGACTGCCGCCGGCCTGAAGCAGAAGCATCGACATTGTCATTTCGCCGCCATTGATTCGTTGTCACGTCTTTCCTGGAAACCGCTTGCCTCGAAACTTCTCGAATGAAAAGGGGAGTACAACAGGAGACTGGACTTAAACAGATTCTACCGCTTTGGAGCGTACCGAGTCCAGGTAAGACGAAAATCTCCCAAGTAGTATAGCCTGCCTCATTTGGCGCATGGTGTCAAGGTAGTGGTTTAGATTGTGTAAGGTGGCCAACGTTGAGAATACCATTTCCCCGGCCTGAAAAAGGTGGCGGAGATAGGCGCGGGAGAAGGTGCGGCAGGTATAGCAAGTGCAGGCGGCATCCACGGGCGCCGGATCGTCACGATAGCGAGCCTGCTTGATGATCACGCGGCCCTGGGAGGTAAACAGACAGCCGTTGCGGGCATTGCGGGTGGGCATGACGCAATCCATCATGTCTATGCCGCGGGCGACGTATTCGGGAAGCTCTTCAGGAAGTCCGACGCCCATCACGTAGCGGGGGCGGTCTGGCGAAAGCAGCGGCGACGTGGCTTCGGTGATTTCGAGACTGAGCGCGCGGGGCTCGCCCACCGACAGGCCGCCGATGGCATATCCGGGGGCGGGGAGATCAAGCAATTCCTGGACACATTCGGCGCGCAGATCGGGGAACATGCCGCCCTGCACGATGGGGAACAGCGCGGCTTGGGATCCGCTGTCGCTGAAGCGACGCCAGCCGCGGCGGGCCCAGTCCACGGTTCGGCGCATGGCGAGTTTAGACGCGGCATGGGTGGCGGGATAGGCGAGGCATTCGTCGAACGCCATGAGAATATCGCTGCCCAGCGCGAGTTGCACATCCACGGCGGATTCCGGGGTGAACATGTGCGCGTCGCCGTTGAGGTGCGACCGGAACAGCACGCCTTCATCGGTGACTTTGCGAAGATCGCTGAGGCTGAAGACCTGGAAGCCGCCCGAATCGGTAAGGATGGGACGCGGCCAGCTCATGAAGCGGTGGAGTCCGCCGAGCTGGCGAATCAATTCGTGGCCCGGGCGCAGGAACAAGTGATAAGTGTTGGCGAGGATGATCTGGGCGTCCAGCTCGACTTCGAGGTCGCGCTGCAGGACGCCTTTGACCGTAGCCTGCGTGCCTACGGGCATGAACACCGGGGTTTCGATGGTCCCGTGCGCGGTGTGGATCAGGCCGGCGCGCGCGCCGGTGTCGGGGCACACTGCCTGGATGTCAAAGCGCACTTTACTAATGTAGCGTGGGCAAGCGCGCGCGGATACCCGCAACTGCTACCATCGACTTCGAGGTAACCCCTGACGGCAGACATCGCTTTTTACACGATAGGTCCAATCATAGCGATTCTCACGCACCGGGCGGCGCGGAGGCCGGCATGAGCACTCCACATTCGCCGGCTGAATTACAGAGCTTGTACGAGAAGCGCTTCGCGGGGATGAGTGAATACCGCAATAAGGTCTGGCAAGTTTTGGTGGGGGAGTACTTCGCAAAATGGCTTCCCCCAAACGCCGTGGTGCTGGACCTCGGTTGCGGACACTGCGAGTTCATCAACAACGTTCGTGTGGATAAGCGCTACGGGATGGACCTGAATCCCGATACTGCCAGGCAAGCCGCGCCGGGTGTTCAAATACTGGCGCAAAGTTGTTCCGCACCGTGGACCTTGCCGGACGATTCGCTCGATGTCGTGTTCACCAGCAACTTCTTCGAACACTTATACACCAAGCAGGATCTTCGCGACACCTTACTGCAAGCCTGGCGCTGCTTGCGCCCCGGCGGCCGAATTATCGCGCTGGGTCCGAATATCCGCTATGTGTCCGGCGCCTATTGGGACTTCTTCGATCACTATTTGCCACTCACGGAACTGTCCTTAGGCGAGGTGCTGAATGAAACCGGCTTCACGCTCGAAGAGCAGATTCCGCGATTCTTGCCGTACAGCATGTCCCAAGGCAGTCAGCCGCCGATTTGGACTCTCCACCTTTATCTAAAGCTGCGGTTCGCTTGGCCGCTCTTCGGCAAGCAGTTTCTGGTGGTAGCCAGAAAATAGTCAGTGCGCTGCCGGATCGGGCTCGATCGCGCCCCCATGATAGACTTTCTAGTGATCTGAGCTCCGGGTAGTGCCGGGAGCACGCAGCCCCATTGAAATGTGCCCCTTGCGCCTGATTCCGAAAGACCACGCCCAAAAGCCGGAAAGAGGAAAAATGCCGAGCCGCACCGCGTTGTGCATCGCCATTGCGATAGTAATCGCGTTGTCGATCCCAGACTCCGCCAGCGCCCATAACGTCTCTGAGAAAGATGCGAGCTTTGTTCAGTCGAATGAGGGCGCCGCGATTGTTCCCTTCATCTATCTGGGCGCGAAGCACATGGTGACTGGTTATGATCACTTGGCTTTTCTGGTGGGGGTCATTTTCTTTCTCTACCGGATGAAGGACATTGTTCTCTACGTCAGCCTGTTCACCATCGGACACAGCATTACGCTGCTGGCGGGCGTTCTGGGCGGCATTCACGCAAACTCCTATGTCATCGACGCCATCATCGGTCTTTCGGTTGTGTACAAAGCCTTTGACAACATGGATGGCTTCAAACGGCTTTTAGGGTTTCAGCCTAATACCAAACTTGCTGTCCTGATTTTCGGTTTGTTCCACGGCTTTGGTCTGGCGACTAAACTTCAAGAGCTGGATCTCGCCCGCAATGGATTAGTCACGAATATTATTAGTTTCAACGTTGGCGTGGAAGTGGGCCAAGTGCTGGCGCTGACCGCGGTGCTCATCGCGCTTAGCATCTGGCGAACCCGAAGTGGATTCTTAAGTTACGCCCTGGCAACCAACACGGCGTTGATGGCGGTCGGGTTCGTTCTAGCCGGATATCAGATCGCGGGATACGTGATTCATGACTAATGGACAAGACCTGGCAGCGGTCGAAGCTCCTTCCAAGCGCACCATCGTGAAGGCGACCCTGATTGCTCTCAGCGTTGCGCTCGTGCTTCTTTTTGTCGCCGTGCTGCCGGCCGAATATGGCATCGACCCCTTAAGGACGGGAAGTCTGCTCAGGCTGACTGGCATTTCGCCAGCGGATTCGAATGCCGGAGGCAGGGCCACGCCCGCGAAAACCGGAATCTACACCCTGCAACCCGGCACCTATAAGGTGGACACGGAGGATATCGGTCTGCATCCCGGTGAAGGATTCGAGATCAAATATCACATGCGGAAGGGCGCGACCATGGTGTTTGCCTGGAAAGCGGACGGAGACCTTCGATTCGAATTCCACGGCGAGCCGGATCAGAAACCGAAGCCAAATAATTTCGAGAGCTACCTGCTGGACGACAAAGCGGGCAGAGATCATTTCTACGGCTCGTTCACCGCGCCCACCACAGGCGTCCATGGATGGTTCTGGCAGAACAAGGGGAAGGCAGATGTACGGATGCACCTGTCGGTCTCAGGGTTCTTCGACTCCTCGAAGATGTTCGAAGGGGGGGCGCCGCCTGAGGATCTCACGATTGAGGATCCGAAATAGGGGGTACCTGAATTTCGGACTCAAAGGGTACATCAGTGCTGCCGACTCGGTGACGAGCCGGTTCTGAACCAACCGTGCGGCACCCACGCCCGATAGCGTCCTTGCATTCCGGGTAGTGCGCGGAATCTGTGTCCCTCTTGGTGGCATGAAACAGCTTAGCGACGAAAAAGCGTACCTTGTGGATCTGCGCGGAGAACTGAACAACGAACTCTTACGAGGATGGGAAGTTTGCGGGCGGCATCCCCGGGGGGTGAGCGTTTTCGCGATCACGGCACAGCCCATCGCGTGCTGTCTTACAAATGCCGGACGCCGTATATGCTGGGATGAGGCTGGCCCGATTATTTCTTGAAGGCACTTGAAACGGCTGGCGATTTCTCTACACTATAAGAGCGGAGGCATCTATGACTTTTTCACGACGCGCGTTCGGAGGGATGCTGCTGGCGCCCGCGGTGGGCACTTTGGTTTCACGCTTATCCGGACAGAGTTGCGCCCCACCCCCAGGCGGAACTCCGGTAACCTTTAAGCCGATCCTGGGACTGGCCACGCAACATCGTAAGGCCATGTCGACGCTTACCCCGGCCGAAGTTACGCGGCTTCGCTTGGCTTATAAGAGGCTCCGCGATCTGACGGTTTCCGATCCCTCCGATCCGCGCGGTTGGACGCAGCAGGCCAACGTCCATTGCTGGCTGTGTGGTGGCGGACCGGTGGAGGTTCACGGGTCCTGGCGATTCCTTCCCTGGCACCGCATGTATCTCTATTTTCACGAGCGCATCCTGCAAAAACTGCTGAACGATAATTCGTTCCGGCTGCCCTTCTGGGATTGGGATGTGACCTTGGGCCGTACGCTGCCGGCAATCTTCCGGCAGGCGACCGTGGGTCCAACGCCGAACTCTCTCTTCGACGCGAACCGGTCGTCCAACGCTTCGGGCGGCGGTTCCATCCCTGCCGCCACCTTTGTGCCCAATCCGATGAATGCGGCTAATTTCACTGCGTTCGGAGGCACGGCGACCTCCGGCGGAGGACTCGAGTTTGGCCCCCACGGACGCATCCACGTTTGGACCGGCAATCCTAGCACTGGGCTCGACATGGGCCTGCTCAACACCGCAGCCCGCGACCCAGTGTTTTATGCACATCACTGCTCCATCGACCATTTGTGGTTCGAGTGGAACCGGAGAAATCCCGTGGCTCATGCGAATCCCACGGCGGCGGCCTTCCTCTCGCAATCGTTCTTGTTCTTCGACGAGAACAAGAAGTGGACCCGTATGAAGGTCAGCGATGTGCTCAAAACGAACCCGCTGGGGTATGATTATTTGCCAGGCGCCGGGCTCTCCAAATCGACTACTCCCCGCTTCACCGAACTCACACACGATTCAAGCTCCGGACTGGTGAAGATGGCGGACGAGGACAAAGCGGCATTCGCTCCGACCGGACTGGTGACAAATCGGGAGCTGGTGGTGGAAGATGCCATCCTGCCCACCAAGACGGGACTCTACAACGTCTTCTTTGGCGACCCCCCGCCGGCGAACGGCGATCAGGCCGCGGCGCCCAATTACCTGGGCTACATTGGGCTAATCATCGGCGAACACGCGCATGAGCGCAAGAGCGCGATACGGCTGAACGTCACTGGTCCGCTGCTTCAGCAAATCATGGGCCCGGGCACGGTATTGACATACGCCGAGTCGGGCTCCTCTCAGGGAACCAAGTTGACTTACTCGAACGTCTACATTAGTGAGGACTAGCATCCTCGAGCGAGGCGCGAACGGGAATGGGCCGGGTGCGTACAGCGGCAGTAATGGTAACTTTGCTGGCGGCGATGAGCGCCTGCGGAGCCGACCCGAAGCCGGTCGTAATGGTCGACAAACCGGTGACCGTCACGGTCCCAGTACCGCCGCCGGTGCGCAAAGCGCGGTATATTCTGCTGCAGTTGGAACAGGTGACGACGCCTAAAACCGCTTCGGCCACCTGGAACATATTCGTCGAGCTTCCGGCAGCCGATGAGCAGACTTCGGTCTACCTGCCGAACTTCGCCGGATATGTGACCACGCTGCCGAATCCAGCCGCGCCGGCGAACCCGCCGAAAGGGATGACGCTACAACTTCCCGACGCCGCGGCTGCGCTGGTCCGCAAACATTCAGAAGTGCGTCTGACGTTTGTACCCGCGGCGAAGTTCGCGGGCGATGGCGTCAGAATCGGCGCCGTCCATCTGGAACCGATTCGATAGCCACTCGTTCGCCGGAGCCACAAGAATGTCGAAAGCCTACGTCCTCAATCAACTCAAAAACCGTGGAACGGCGTCCGTAATAGCGATTCTGAAGCCGCGCTGCTGCACTCGGCAGCATCTTGCCCGCTTGGAGAAGTGCTTCCAACGTTCCGAACATCAACAAGAGGCCGAGCGCGGCTCGCGCCGGGGCGCCCCGCTTGACCGCCGTTACTCCGGCAATCCCGGACCCGCAATGCTCTATCTGGAAAACCTGGGCGTGGTAGTGGGTGACGTTGATCGCGATGGTTGGAAGCGGTTGCAACAGTCCGCGGCGCTGGATGACGCAGGCCCCGCCCTTCCTCTGCGTCCCATCACTGGCCTGGGCTCCGATATGGTCGTGGACGCTGCCCCCAAATTGAGCTGGGGCCTCGAGAAAATCGGAGCTCCCGCGCTGTGGGCCAAAGGACTCAGCGGGAAGGGCGTCCTGGTGGCGCATCTGGATACGGGTGTGGATGGAACTCACCCGGCGCTCCAGGATGCCATTGCGCAGTTCGCCGATATCGATGCGAACGGCCAAGTCTCGGCCGGTGGACCGGCCGCGGACAGCGCCGCGCACGGCACACACACCGCCGGCACTATCGCCGGGCGCGCTGGTGGACCCTTCACCATCGGTGTGGCGCCTGGTTGCCGCCTGGTAAGCGCTTCGGTGATCGATGGCGGCGACCCGGCCAAACGGATTCTCGCTGGCGTGAATTGGGCATTACAATTCCCCATCAAAGTGCTCAATCTTTCGGCCGGATTTGAGGGCCACTTCGACCAATACGCGCCTCTGCTCAAAACATTGCGCGCCAAGGGGGTGCTGCCCGTATTCGCCTCTGGGAACTTCGGACCGGGGACAAGTTGCGCGCCCGCGAATTATCCACAAGCCATGGCGGTAGGCGCGATGGATAGCAACGGCGATGTCGACCCAGATTCGAGCAGCGAACATTTGCAGCGGCGCGTGGATCCGCAGGTCCCCGATCTGACGTTGCCGGGTGTGGACGTGATTTCGGCCAACGCCGGCGGCGGGTTTCGCGCCGATAGCGGCACTTCCATGGCCGCGCCTCACGCATCGGGACTTGCGGCGCTTCTATGGGAGGCGTTCCCCGCTGCCACGGTGGATCAAATCGAGACCGCCATCTATGCGTCTTGCGTGCGTATCGGAAGCATGACGGAACAACGCGCGGGCCGCGGACTTCCGGACGGCGTTAAGGCGCTGGCCGCACTCCAAGAGCTGGTGCGACGCGCAGGTTAGCGTCACCGCGAACATCCTCTTCATCGCGATTCAATAGTCCGCCGTCCTCAGAATTCTCACCGCGTCTGAAATCGATGGTCAAGCGTATTCCCGGGGATGCCTGGTTCTCCACCGATACCGAGCCGCCGAATAACGACAGGACGCGCTGCGCCACCGCGGGACCCAATCCCAGATGTCCTCCCGGAGTGTTGACTTCGGAAATCGTGAGTACATCGAATAGACTGGAAACGAGATCCGCGGGTATCGCGGATCCCCGGCTTTCGATGATGAGCCGGGTGGTATTGGCGTCCAGCGTTCGGCCCGCCAGCCGCACGGTTTCGCCGGCCCTGGAGAACTTCACGGCCATTTCCAACAACACTTCGAGATCCCGTGTTAACAAATCCTCTTGCCCGCGAACGAAACCGAGGCTGGCTGGCGCTGGCGCCAGCATTACATCGCGGGCCTTTGCCAAGCCGGCGCTCCGCTCGATTGCTTGATCGAGCACCGAATTCAAAGGAACCCGCCGCGGAGTGAACTTCTCACCTTCCACCTCCACTTGAGTCAGCAGCAACGCATCCTCCAGCATGGAGAGGAGCCTTTCGCGGGATCTCTCAAATGCGGCCCGAAGCTCATCGCTTTCGGGGCTTTCCCGCAGCTCGGCCAGGACAATTTCGCCGATCCCAACAATTCCGTTCAACGGCGTGCGCAATTCGTGGGAGATGAGTTGGAGAAAATCACTCTTGGCTTGATCGAGAATTTTCAGCCGAACGTGCGCCTCTGCCAGCTCCTGGGTGCGAGCCTTGACAAGGTCTTCGAGATGCTCATTTTGGAGCAGCAACGCCCGTTGCAAACGGTGCAGTTCGACGTGTGTCTCCACACGGGCCTGGACTTCCTCGATTTGGAATGGCTTCGAGACGTAGTCCACACCGCCGGCTTGAAACGCTTTCAGTTTATCTTTGGTGTCGTCCAAGGCGCTGAGGAAAATTACAGGAATCGATGCCAGCGCGGGCGCCGCTTTCAAGCGCGTGCATACTTCGTAGCCATCCATCTCCGGCATATTGATGTCGAGCAGAATCAAATCCGGCGGATCATGCGCCGCCGCCGCCAATGCCTGCCGCCCCCTTGGAAACGATCGCACTGAATAGCCTTTCTGCTTGAGGATGTCTTCGAGCAGCTTCAGGTTCGCGGGCTGGTCGTCCACCACCATGACGTTGCCTGGCTCTGATTTCTTGTTCAGCATACGGGCGCCTCCTCCAACAATTTGTTCAATGCGTCGTACTCATAGCGGCCGGCGAGGCCTTGCAAAGCGCAAGCCACACTCGGGTGTTGTTTACGGACTCCGCCAATCAGCTCCTCGAAGCGGCTCGTTTCGCCGTTCAGAATCGCCTGATGCAGTTGTTTGATGCACACCGCAGGCAAGCCCACGAGAGACTCCCGTGTCAGAGCCGGCGGCGCCGTTTCAAGGCAACCCGCGTCCGGCGGATCGGCATACACGTAGGTGAGACTCAACTGCACTCGAATTTTCTCCAGCAACTCCCTTTCCGAGCACGGCTTGGACAGGAAATCATTCACACCGCATTGCATGACTCGGTGGCGATCGTCATCCATGGCGCTCGCGCTGAGGGCGATGATCACGGTGTCTTCTCCGGCGCCGGCCGCCCGGATTCTTCGCGTCGCCTCAAAGCCGTCCATGACGGGCATACGGATGTCCATCAGGATCAGGTGTGGACGCCATTGCTCCCAAATCCGGATGGCGGCCGCGCCATCGGCCGCCTCGCGCACCGAAAAGCCGATGGAAGTCAGCAGCGAGTTCAACCAACCGCGGTTGTAGGCTTCGTCGTCCACGATCAATACACGTGGCGTGTCCTGGCCGGCCTCCAGGCCGGTGACCGTCCGTGATGCCGCCGGCGCTGGTTCCGAGCCGGCGTCGCCCAGTTCCACTGGAACTTCGAAACGGAAGGTGGCGCCCATGCCCGCTTCACTATGGAGCGCTATTTCTCCGCCCATCAGTCTGGCGCATTCTTGGCTGATGGCCAGACCCAAACCAGTCCCAGTGTTAGCATCCAGACCGCTTCGACTCTGCACGAATGGCCGGAACAGGTTACCTTGTTCTTCCACCGAAATGCCGGTTCCCGTGTCCTCTACTTCGATGCTGAGCCGCGGGTGGTTGCCCTCCCGCAGGTGCGTGGATACGCGCAGCGCGATGCCGCCTTGTTTTGTGAATTTGACCGCATTAGATAGAAGATTGATCAGCACCTGGCGGATCTTGCCCTCGTCCGCTACGATGTAGCGCACCGCTCCATCCTCGATCACTCTGAATGAAAGACCCTTAGACTCCGCGCGCAGACGAAACATGGCCGCCAGATCCTTTAGAAGTTCGTCCAGATCAAACAGACTCGGGTTGAGACTTACACGCCCGGCCTCGATCTTGGACATATCGAGAATGTCGTTAATCAGCCGCAGCAGGTGTTCACCGCTGCGGTTGATGATACGCAGATTGGCCTGGGCCTCCGGTACCAACGCGGAATCGCGCAACATATATTGGGAATAACCCAGAATCGCGTTCAGGGGTGTGCGGATTTCGTGGGACATGTTGGCCAGGAACGTACTCTTGGCCCGGTTGGCGGTCTCCGCGCGATCCTTCGCCTCCACCAACTCGGCCGTGCGGGTGGCAACCTCTTCCTCTAGCACGTCGCGATGCTTCAACAACTCTGCGTCGCGGTGCTCGATTTCAGACAACATTTCGTTGAAAGTATCGATGAGCTGCCCTAATTCGTCATCCGAGCCTTTGGCCACCCGGGCTGAGTAGTTCTTGTTCAAGGAGACTGTTTTGGCCGTTGTAGCGATATTCGCAATCGGCTCGGAGATGATCTTTTGGAGCCGGGAAGCCAGTACCATGGCCAGGTACAAAGCCACCGCCAGAATTACCAATACGATTCCGGTGAGACGGCGGCGCCGGGTTTGCATCTCGCCCAGGTCCGATTCCAAGTAGATCGCGCCTATGACGCGGTGGCGGAGAGCAATCCGCTTGACCACGACGAGCCGGTCGCCTTCGAACCAACTGCCGTCCGGCCGCAGCGGGGGGATTACCCATGTCCCCGACTCCGATTCCCGCCGGTAGGTCGCGAAAGGCTGCCCGTCGGGGGACCGGTCGTCGAGGTAATAGATGCACGCTCTGGCGATGTGCGTCTTAGCCTTGAGTCCGAGCAGAATCTCCTCGGTGGCCTTTTGGTCGGCGAAACTGAGCGCGGCGGTGCTGCTGGAGCCGAAGATCTCGGCCAAGACACCGAGGTCATTGCGCATGGAGTCTCGGAACGAGAGGTGGTCGGAGACCTGAACCGCCGCGCACGCCAGAACCAGAGCAGCCGCCACCGTGACCATGATGATGAGCCGCAGCTTCTGGCGGATGGAGAGGCTTCGACGAGCGACAACTCTCCGCAAGGGATTCATAACCTTACTGCTTCACGATTTGCGCCAGGCTCAAAAGCTTGGGGCTGATCCGCAGCTTCTGCCGGTGCGCGGCGGTTACGTTGATCTCCACGCGGACCTTGTTGCCTTGCATGGAGAAGTTGGCTACCCCGCCGTCCTCGGCGAATCCCGCCGCGTCCCCCACCGTTAAGATCCCGGGATCGATGTCTCGCAGGACGGCGCGAAGATTCTTCGGATCCGACGAGGCAACAAACAGAATGTGGCAGTTGCCGGCCTGCTGGAGGTCGGAAATCCGGTGAACGAGTAACTGCCGCTCCTCGATCTTTTCACCGTTTACAACTTCTTCCAGCGCGCGCAGCAAAGGAGCCTGGCCGAAAACGCAGATGTTGATTGGATCGCGGTCACTCTTGAAGGATTTCGAAGGCCATTCCACAAACTTGGCAAGGTTGTAGAGATAGGCTGCCTTCATCTCGTATTCGTTGACGGGCTGTCCATGCACTCCGGCAGCGAGTAGAGTTCCCAAAGCCAGACCGAAACTAAGCCGGCGCTTCATGACCAGGCTCAAAAGCGCCAAGTGACTTTCGCGGAGACGCTGCGCTCCACCCGCGTGGGATTGACTTGCAGTGCGTCCAGGAACTCGACGTGCCTTGGAGTGAGCAGATTCTGCCCGGTGATGCTGAGATCCACGGATTCTCGAATCCGCCAGCCAAAGCGGGTGTCGACCCGTGTGTACGCGGGTACAAGACCCCCTTCCAGGGACCCGACGTAGTACGCCGAGGCGTCCCATTCCAGGTTGTGCGGGAGGTTCACGGTGGAGCGCAACCCAGCGTGATGTTTGGAAGAGTCGTCGGGCGTTGACGGGAATGCAGTGTCGCCGCTGCGCGGATCGAGAGAAACATTCATTTCCAGGAAGCTAAACCCAGGTCTGAGCAGCCACTTGCTGGTTACGCGCCACTGCGCGGAAATCTCGACACCGTAGTTCTTTGCTCGCCCGAAATTTCCGTAGACGAGTGGAAGGACCAAATGGGGCGGCGCCGGAACCAAGGTGAAGTAGGGCAAGCCCGGCTCCGCGGTCTGAAGACGGCGATAGTCGCTGAAAAAGCCGGTTACATCGAAGCTTAGCCGCTTCGAGGGTTGAGCTCGATAACCAGCTTCGTAGTCAAACAACTCGGCGGCACTGCCTTGAGGTTGCCTTGTAGCTGAATGAGTCCAAAGGCGCCGCCTGACAGCGGGACAGTTGCCGCATCCAACTTCGATTCGGCGTAAAACCATGAGGGTTGTTGAATCGCTTTCGCGGCGGAGGCCCACACGCTCTGGCCTTCAGCTGGAAACCACACAAGTTGCGCGCTCGGTTCATATTCGAAGCCGGTATAGGCATTGTGCTCAAACTTGGATCCAATGGTGAGCGAGAGGGAATTCGTGAGCTTCAATTCGTCTTGGAAAAATGCGCTGAAGAGGTTGTCTCTCCGATGGCCGGTTCCGAAGGTGATTTCGTAGCCGTTCGCATAGCTGTGGTCGGTGAGGCGATAGCCGCCGCCGATTACAATATCGTTCCGCGCCCCGGCTTGGAAGTGATAGTCAAAGTCGATGTCGCCGCTATGGAGAATGTCCAGCCCCTGATCGACGCGGCGAACGTGGTCGTAATAGATCTGCAGAGATAAATTCGAGCCAGTGGAAAAAGTGCGATTCCAGCGGCCCAGAATATTCGCCGTTTCCACCCGCACCTTATCGTCGAACGTGTACAAATCAGGCAGCCGGCTGGAAAACAGCGTGCTGATCGTCTGCCCTTCCGACGCACCGAAAACATCCCCTTGCACCGTCAGAGTGTCGCGGGGCGAAAGGTTCCAATCCGAACGGAAGCCGGCCTGGGAACCATGCCAGGCATCCGCCGCAAGAGTGCCATCCGGGAAGTTCGAGTTCTCCACCTTAAAGTACCGGCCATAGACCCGG
>JAYTVY010000499.1:0-4064 GCA_043743755.1 Bryobacterales bacterium
CGACACCACATAGGTCGCCACCTTCTGGGTGGTGGCATCGCGCTCTTTCGCCGCGAAGACGATCTCATCGGCGGTGGATACCCCCGCGGCTCGCAGCAGCACGCCCGCATCGCGGCGCTCCACGGCTTCGCGGACACCGGCGTACAATTTCCCGCGTCCCATGCGGCGCTCCAGCTCGCCGAACATCAGCCCGTACTCGCGATACTCGCGCGTGTCTTTCACGGTGTAGATGTTCCAGGTGGCGCCGTTGATCTCTACCGCCGATTCGGTGCCCCCGCTGCCGCTGAAATACACGGCGCAGCCTTCCTGAAACCAGCGCGGCAGCTTATCGTAATCGCTCAGCCGCAGTCCGCTGTTGATGTACGCATGCACCAGCTCGTGTGAGAGCACCTTGGGAATGGTCCGCGCCGCCACTTGACGCTCCGCCGGGGTTGCGCTGGCCGGCCGCAGAACCGCGATGTAGCGGCCCCACAACGTCACCGCCTGGGTCTCGGGATTATCGAACGCGGGCCGGATAGCCTCGGGCATTTCCGATTTATCGTCGAAGTGGCGAATATAGATAAACCCCGGCGGCGGCGGAAGCCGCACTTGATCGCGCAGCTTCAACACGGCGGGGTCGCGGCTGGTTCCCAGATCCACCAGCTCGCGAGGCTGGGCGGCGAATATGATGAAATACTCGGTTAGCCGCTTCAAGGTCTGGATCTGGGGCGACAGTGGGCCGGCCGCTTCGTAATTGGCGAAACAAGCCAGCAGATGACGATTCTCGCGCACGCGTGCGTCGATCTCGGCGGCGGATCGCAGCATCGGGTTAGCCAGCGTGGCGAACCAGTTTTCCGCCCCCGCGTTGGCCGGCGCTGGGGGACAATCCGGGGTTTGCCCGGCCAGGGGCAGCAAACACGCCAGTAGAAAGCCCGCCCGGATGCCTAACATGCTGTAATTATTCTGCCACCCCCAGGGTGTCATGCTGCGTATAGGTAGTAGAAGATGGCGGAGATAGCACTATTGGCATCGGTTCAGAGCGGAACGGCTACACTGGATTTCGATGCCGCCGTGCGCCGTCATCAAGCGATGGTGTACAGCCTGGCCCTGCGTTTCCTGCGCGACCACGGCGTCGCCGAGGAACTGGCCCAGGAAGTATTTCTGGAGCTGCACCGTCATCGCAACCGGATCCAGAGCGATGCGCACCTGACCCACTGGCTTCGCCAGGTGACCAGCCGTCGCTGCATAGATCAGGCCCGGCGGCGCAAAGTACGGGCCCAGATCGCGCTGGAAGATACCGCCGAGTTGCCCGCGTTTGCGCCGGCCGGTGGCGATCCCACGCTGAAACGCTACGT
Organism: Bryobacterales bacterium; assembly: GCA_043743755.1. Classification (GTDB taxonomy): domain Bacteria; phylum Acidobacteriota; class Terriglobia; order Bryobacterales; family Bryobacteraceae; genus JALYHQ01. Next base: position 1,335 of record JAYTVY010000499.1, read on the forward strand.
TGAGCAATTGTTGCAGAAGCTGGATGAAGGTCCCAGGATGGTTGTGATTTTGCGGTATCAGGAAGATTTGCAGCCCAGCGAGATCGCCGAGCTGCTGGATATGCCGGTGGGAACCGTGAAGAGTCAGTTGCACCGCGCGCTGTCGCTGTTGCGCGAAAAGATGGCGCGGATGCCGGGCGGGAGTGAAGCATGATGGATTTCGAAGACCAATTGCGCGAGAGTTTGCGGCGGACCGATCCGCCGTCGGGGTTCGCCGGCCGCGTGATCGCGCGCGCCGCGGCTGAGCGCTATGACCACCGCCGTAGATGGACCCGCTGGGGCGTAGCCGGAGCGATGGCGGCGTCGCTGTTCGTTGGCGCCATGGGAATCGGGCAGTGGCGGGAACGCCAGCGCGGCCAGGAAGCCCGCGACCAGTTGCTGCAGGCCATGGAAATCACCGGCAGCAAGCTGCAGAGAATCCAGAAGAAGATACAGGAGCGGAATCAATGAGGCGTCTGGTCTGGGTAGTGTCAATCTGCGCGCTGGCCGGATTGGCGGCGGCGCGCGGCCAGCAGCTGAAGCTCGACGTTCTGGATAAGCTGGCCGCAAAAGCCACCGAGACCGTCAACGTGACGCTGGATGGACCCCTGCTCGCGATGGCAGCCAAATTCTTGTCGAGCAAGGACAAGGAAGAACAAGAACTGAAGAAATTGACCTCCAGCTTGAAAGGCATTTACGTCCGGAGTTTTCAATTCAGCGAGACCGGCGTCTACACGGAAGCCGATTTGAATGAAATCCGCAGCCAGGTCCGCGTCGGCGACTGGAAGCAGATCGTCAAGGTGAAGGACAAGAGCGACACTTCCGAAATCTACCTGAAGTACGACGCCGATAGAGTCTCCGGCCTCCTGGTCATATCCGCCGAGCCCAAGGGACTCACGGTGGTGAACATCGTGGGCCCGGTGGATCTTGAAAACCTGTCCGAGCTGAGCGGCAACTTCGGCATTCCGAAAATCGCCGGGAAGAAGGGCGCCAAATCCAAGGACGGCAAGGACGACGAGTAGAAAACGCAAGGTGCGACTATAATCGTGCATGAAGTTTCTTCAGCTGCTCACCCTGGTTGCGGCCGCTTCGGCACTGGCCGCCCAATCCAAGCTGGGCGCCGATGCCCAGCCATTTCCGGCCTATAAAATCATCGGCAACATCTATTACGTCGGAGCCTCCGACATCGCGTCATTCCTCATCGCCACCCCCGCCGGTCACATCCTGTTGAACAACGGATACGAGGCCAGCGTGCCGCTGATTCAGGCCAGCGTCGAATCACTCGGCTTCAAGATGCGCGATATCAGGATCATGCTGAACGGGCAGGCGCATTTCGATCACGTGGCGGGCCATGCGGCCCTCCAGCAACTGACCGGCGCGAAGATTTACGCCAGCGAAGCGGACGCGGTTGTGATCGAGGGCGGCGGTAAGGGCGACCCGCGCTGGGAAGGCCAGTTTTCGTATCCGCCGGTGAAGGTAGATCGACGGCTGCGCGATGGAGATACCGTGGAACTTGGTGGAACCACCCTGGTGGCCCACCTGACCCCCGGCCACTCCATCGGCTGCACCACTTGGACCATGCGCGTGAACAATTACGATGTGGTCTTCGTTGGCGGCGCCACAATCAATCCGGGCGTGAAGCTTCTCAACAATCCAAAGTATCCGAAATGGGCCGCCGATTATGCCAAGACGTTCCTGACGCTGCGTGCGCTCAAGTGCGATGTGTTCCTGGGCCCGCACGGCAGCCAATATGACATGCGGGCGAAATATGAACGGTTGAAGAAGGGAGAGAACCCCAATCCGTTTATCGATCCGCAAGGATACGCCAGGTTCGTGGATGAGAGTGAGCGCGTTTACAAGGAACAACTCGCTCGCGAGCGCGCCGCGGCAGCCGATACTCCCCACTTAAAGTAAATCGGCCCAGGCAACGGCAAAAGCATTATTACGTTTTACGGTATAATCCCCACACCTTGCCATGGTCCCCGATCAGCCGGTGGGAAATGACGCCGATGGTCCTTCAGTTTTCTCTCCGGACCAGATCGTGTCCGATCGCTATCGCATCGTCCGTTTTATCAACCGGGGCGGCATGGGCGAAGTCTATGAAGCCGATGACCTGCAGCTCCACGAGCGCATCGCGCTAAAGACGCTGCTTCCCGAGATCGCCCGCGACGCCAAGAGTATTTCGAGCTTCAAGCGCGAGATTCAGCTCTCCCGCAAAGTGACTGACCCCCACGTCTGCAAGGTATTCGACCTCGTGCTGCATACAGGAAATCCAGCCACTGAGGTTGTGTACTTTCTCACGATGGAGCTGCTGTCGGGTGAGACGCTGGAGGCGCGTCTGCGCAGGGGCCTGCTCACGCCGGCGGAAGCACTGCCTCTACTGTCGCAAGTGGCAGCCGCGCTCGACGCCGCGCATCAAGCGGGCATCATTCATCGCGACCTCAAGCCATCCAACATTATGCTGCCCGGTGGCTCTGGACGCCGGCAAGCGGTGGTTACCGATTTCGGTCTCGCCCTGAGCAGCGGACCGGCGGATCCCGCCGCGGATACCGACACCATAACCAGGCATATTCGCGGTACACCCGGTTACATCGCGCCCGAGCTTCTGTCCGGCGACCAGGCCACCTCCAAGTCGGATATCTACGCACTGGGCGTTACGGCGTACCGGATGATCGCCGGCCGGCTTCCCCCCAAGCCTGACGTCATGGCCGG
>JAYTVY010000500.1:0-1912 GCA_043743755.1 Bryobacterales bacterium
GTGGCTCTCATGGAAGTCCCCAATGACCAGATCTCGTCCTATGGCGCGGTGTACGCCGAACCGGTGGCGCATAACGGCAATCAAGACCGGCTCTACCGCATCCGGAATATGGTGGAAAAACCCAAGCCCTCGGAAGCGCCGTCCAATCTCGCTATTATCGGACGCTATATTCTCACAGCCGAGATTTTCGATTCCATCGAAGCCGTGGAGCCCGGCAGCGGGGGCGAGATACAGTTGACCGACGCGCTGAAGCACCTGTTGCGGAACCGGCCCATTTACGGTTATCGATTTGAGGGCACGCGTTATGACGCCGGCGACAAGCTCGGATTCTTAAAGGCCACGGTGGAGATCGCGCTGCGCCGTTACGATCTGGGAACCGAGTTTCGTGAGTATTTGAAAGCGTTGAAGCTATGAGGAAACAATCGAACCTATGAACGAACTCACCGGAAAAGTCGCCATCGTTACGGGCGGAAGCCGCGGCATCGGCAAGGCCACCGCGGAAGTGTTCGCGCGCGAGGGCGCCACCGTGATTATCTGCGGGCGCAAGCAGGACACATTGAACGCAGTGGCCGCCGAGATCAAAGGCCATCCCGGCGCGATAGTTCCCATGGCTTGCCATGTGGGCAAGCTGGAGGACGTGCAGCGCCTGGTGGATACGGTAACGGCCGAGCACGGCAAGATCGACATCCTGGTGAACAACGCCGCCACAAATATCGCTCAGGGGCCCGCTATCGAGATGGACGACGGCCAGTTCGACAAAATGGTGGATGTAAACCTGAAGAGCGCTTACCGTCTGATTCGGCTGGTGGCGCCCGGAATGTGCGACCGGGGCTGGGGTTCCATCATCAACATCGCGTCGATTGCGGGCATGCGCCCGCAGTACCACGGGCTGCTGTACAGCATGACCAAGGCGGCGCTGATCATGATGACGCAATCCTATGCGCTGGAGCTGGGGCCCAAAGGGGTTCGCGTGAACGCCATCGCTCCTGGGCTGATTCAAACGGTGTTGAGCGAGTATTACTGGAAAGACGAAGGGCGCTTCGCCAAAACGCTGACCAGCCAGCCCGTAAAACATCTGGGGCAGCCGATGGAGATCGCCGAAGTAGCGCTGCTGCTGGCCGGCGAAAGGTCGTCTTATCTGACGGGACAGACCATTGTTGTGGACGGAGGCCGTCTGCTGGCTTCCATGTAAATGAAATGCGCAGGTTGATAATTCTGATGATTGCTCTGAAGGCCGTCGCCGCAACGCCGGCGGTGATCGCCGACGTGCGCGCCGCGGTGGACAAGGGAGATTTCGCGCGCGCCGAAGCCGTGATCGCAGCCTATCGAACGCGCCCGAGTCCCGAAGTGATTGAAGCAGTATCTTGGATGGGCCGGGGCGCCCTGGCCGCGCATCGCCTGAATGAGGCCGGCGCATATGCCGACCGCACGCTGGCGCTGGTGACGGCGGAATTGAAGTCGCGCAGGCTGGATGCGGACGCTCACTTGCCCATCGCGCTGGGGGCCGCGATTGAAGTGAAGGCGCAGGTGCTGAATGAGCGCGGCCAGCGCACTGAAGCAGTGGCGTTCCTGCGACGCGAACTGGTAGCGTACCGGGCGACCTCCATCCGCGCGCGGATCCAGAAAAATCTGAATTTGTTGACCATTGAAGGCAAACCTGCTCCGGCCCTGGATGTGCGCCAGTGGCTGGGACCCAAGCCTCAATCGCTGTTTGCGCTGAAAGGCCACCCGGTGCTGTTGTTCTTCTGGGCGCATTGGTGCGGCGACTGCAAACTGCAGCGCCGGGAGCTGTCGCAGCTCAAGCGCGAGTTCCCGAGTCTGGTGCTGATCGGCCCCACTCAGCTATACGGCTATGTTGCCGGGGGCGAAGAAGCTCCGCCGGATCAGGAGCTGAAGTACCTGGATGAGATCC
>JAYTVY010000501.1:0-3116 GCA_043743755.1 Bryobacterales bacterium
CGCCAAACTGGCATCGACGTACAGCACTACGTTTTTCGCCTCACCCTGACCGACGAGACCGATGAAATTTCCGGCGAGACCACCGTCGACGTCCGCTTCGTTCGCGACGGCGTCACCGAGCTCACTCTCGATCTGGCATCCAGCATGCACGTCACCTCCGTGAGTTCGCGCTACAGCCATTCCGCCGATCGCCTCGCCATTACAGTGGACCCGCCCTCGCATGCCGGCGAACGCCGCCAGTTCACCATCGCTTATCACGGCATCCCCGCCGGCGGGCTGCGGATCGGCGCGAACAAGTATGGCGAGCGTACCTTCTTTAGCCAGAACTGGCCCGACCAGGCGCGCCAGTGGCTGCCCGTTATCGATCACCCGTATGACAAAGCCACCAGCGAATTCATCGTCACCGCGCCGGCCCGCTATCAAGTGGTGGCGAACGGACTGCTGCAGGAGCAAACCGATCTGAGCGGCGGCCGGCGTCGTACGCACTGGAAGCAATCCGCCCCGATTGCGGCATGGTTGAACGCGCTGGGCGTGGCGCAGTTCGCGACACGGCATTTCGGCTCCTTGCGCGGAATTCCGCTTCAGACCTGGGTGTATCCGGAAGACCGCGATGCCGCGATGACCATGTTTGAAACACCCGCCCGCCAGGCGCTGGAATTCTACAGCGAGCACATCGGCCCGTATCCCTACGAAAAGCTGGCCAACGTGGAAGCCACCGGATTCAGCGGCGGCATGGAACTCGCCAGTGCGATTTTCTATGGCGAGAAATCGGTAGCGGCACGACCCGCTGCCAGCCTGGTGGCCCATGAGATCGCGCACCAGTGGTTCGGAGACGCGGTGACCGAGAAGGACTGGGACGACGTGTGGCTCAGCGAAGGATTCGCCACCTATTTCACGCTGCTCTTCCTTGAGAATTCGCAAGGGCACGACGCCTTCGTCGAGGGATTGAAGCACAGCCGCGAAGCCGTGCTGGCCTTTGAGAAGAAGAATCCCGGCTTGACCGTGATCCACGGCAATCTCGCGGATATGCGCCGGGTGTTGAATCCGCTGGTGTACCAGAAAGGCGGGTGGACCCTGCATATGCTGCGGGCGCAGATGGGAACGGACAGGTTCTGGGCCGGCATTCGCGAGTATTACCGGCGCTATCGCGACAGTAACGCGTCGACAGACGATTTCAGAAAAGCGATGGAAGAGAATTCGGACGCCGATCTGTCGTGGTTCTTCCGGCAGTGGCTGCAGCGCGCCGGATCGCCGGTAGTGGAAGGCACCTGGAGCTACAACACCGCGGCGAAGCGAATCGAAATCGATCTCACGCAGACACAGGCGGGGGACGCGTTCCGCTTGCCCTTGGAAATCGGAATCGCGACGGATGGCCAACGCCGGATGCGCATAGAGAAAATCGACATGACTCGAAAGGACGGCCGATTCGGATTTGACTCGGAAAAGGAACCATCCTCCGTCGTGCTGGATCCCAACACGTGGCTGTTGATGGAATCGCGATTCGCTAAACGCACGAACTGATCACTGCTTGTTATGGTCATAACACCATGCCACCAGCGGCTCCGGAAACTGGCCCTGGTTGGCCCGCTTCAGATCCTCCAGCTTGAGCTGCTGGAACGTGAATGACACAGACCCGTCGCCGCTGACGCTGCCGACCATGTAACCGTACACATCGGTCATGGCTTTGCGATCTTTCCCGACTACCGCGGGGAGCCGGTATCGAACGGCCCCGGCGGTGCCCGCGATCCAGCCTGGCAGTACTTTGTCTTTCCAATAATCGGTCCGGTAGACATCTTCCATGTAGAAATGCGAGTGGCTGGCCAGAACATAGACGCGCTTGTGGGCCGTATTTTGCGCGTGCCACAGCGTTTCGTAAACATCGCGCCCGCTCTTCTCGCCCTGCGCCCAGTCGCTCATGCTATGGTCATACCCCACGCTGCCAGGCAACGCCGCGTGCATGCCAACCACGATGGTTTGAATTTCCGGGGAAGCTTCGTCGCGCTTGAGCAGCGCATGAAACCAGCTGAGCTGGGCGGTATCGAACTGTTCGGTGGAAGCGTTATCGAGCGAGATGAAATCGACGCCGCGATTGACCCAGTGATAGTAAGTGCTCAACTTGTGGTCCTTGGGATCGTCCTTCAGTCTTTGCGCGCGCAAGGTTGGGGTCAGCAGCCAGTCGGCGAATTGCGTCAGGTACGCCGGACGGGTGGCGGGCGGAATGGTCTCATGATTGCCGATGCCCAGGTATACGGGCAGATCGCCGAATGGCGACAGTTGATGCGCGATAAAGTCGGGCCAGGCTGAGGTCTCATAGCCGATAATATTCAGCGGCCGCGGCGGCAGTCCGAGCGAGGCCGGTGGAACCATGTCTTCGTCGAAAGTGTAAATCGCGCGAAAATCGCCCAGGTGCCAGTAAAACTCCGCGCCGCTATCACGCACGCCCGCTGCGATGGCGGGCATCACGATGTCGCCGCAGTTTCTCGAGTCGCCGGAAACGGCGAACTTCCATGCGGGGTTCTGCGAGAACGCGACACCGCAGATCGCCAGCGGTATCCAGGAGACCTTCTTCATTTGTTAGAGTGTATCGCGGCGTAAGCTGGACGTATGATCACCGATCTGGTGCAGATACGGCGCCTGGGCGAAAAAGGGCGGCCGGAGAACGAGCGCTTCCGACAGCACCTGAAACGGCATGATTTCGTGGAGCGGCGTTTTCGCAAGATCGCCGAGGAGATTGAGGACCAGATCGACTGCCGGGCGTGCGCTAACTGCTGCCGCGTCGCCACCACCCGGCTGCTGGAGCGCGATGTGGAAAAGCTCTCGAAGTTCCTGCGGATTCCGCGCGCGCGCTTTCTGCGGGAATACACCGAGCAGACCGAAGACGAGGGCCTTATTCTCAAGCGCGGCGAAGGCGGATGCGTCTTCTTGAGCGGGAACGACTGCACCGTATACGAAGCGCGTCCCGGAACCTGCGAGGACTTCCCGCATCTGGTACGCGGCGCTGGGTCGCTGGTGAGCCGCATGTGGCAGTTTATCGACCGCGCCACCTATTGCCCCATCGTGTACAACGCCATGGATGCGTTCAAGAAGGAGAGCCGTTTTCGCTGACCGCGCACCTG
>JAYTVY010000502.1:0-3927 GCA_043743755.1 Bryobacterales bacterium
GCCGTGATGTCGAACGTGAGGCGGTCGTCCTCGAATTTGCCGTTCTGAATCGGCCAGCTGTCGCCCCCGCTCGATCCGGCGGTTCCGGTGATCTCCGCGCCGTTCTGTTTCAGGCTGAGCTCTGCGATTTGTCCCTGTGCCTCAGAGTCACCCTTTACGGCGCCGGTCCATTTTCCTGAAATATCGGCGGCTATCAATGCGACAGCTAACAAGAACAATATACAGATTGGCTTCATGACTAGCCTCCTTCAGGGTTTCATCTTGATCCGCACTGTCTTGCGGACATATTCGTCGGCAGCGCCGGAGGGCATTTCTATCTTTAGCACGTCCAGCGACGCGCCGGTCAGCTTAAGCGTGTACGTACGCGCAGCCCGGCCCGAGACCTCCAGATCCAAATTGTGACGATCTTGATCCCAGTGCTCGGAAATCACCTTCAATGCCTCGCTCGGCTCTCCCAGCCGCGGCGGGGTGAATGGAACACTGTATCCGAACCAGCGATCGTGCTCCAGCTTCATGGCGTTGGAACCAGGCTTCACCGAAACCTTGAGTACCGGGTGCCAGTCAAGCCCGGTATCTTCGCGCGCAAACTCCACTGCCTCCCCGTTGAAGCTCGCCCGCGTTACGCGCGCCGGCAGGGAATACGCAGGCGCGAACTCCATATCGAACGGCGCCGTTGCACGGCTCGTCACATCCAAATTAAAACTTTTCCCGTCACGCCGCAGCGAAAAGTCAGCTGTCCCGCCCGCCACGGGAACATTGCGGATGGCGCATTGCTCCCAGTCATCCGGCAAATGCGGGGCCAAGCGAACGCGTGAATGGAGCGCATCCACTTCCAGCCCAAATAAGCCGCGCACCAGCGGCGACACTACCATCGCAGCCGACCATATCTGATGGGGCGAGCTGGTGGACAGCGGGCTGTACGTCATCCCCGAGAGCACTTCCGTGGTGTGGCCGCCGGCACCATCGAGCGCGAGCCAGGCGTTCGCGCGCAAATTCGCTAATGCCGCCGTGGAGGCGTGATATCGATACTCCCCAACTGCCGCCCAACCCGTAAACAGCGGCCAGACCGAGCCGTAATGATAGCCCTCCGGGCTGTACAGCTTGTTGGCGGCCGAGATGATTCGCATGCCCCAGTCGCTGGCGTGGTCTTCCGTCGACAGCCCTGCAATCATCGCCTGCGCGTTGTGAAGGTCAGGCACTCCGAACCACATTGGCACCGTGGCGAGCACGCTGGGCTGGTCCACAGGCGCCAGCGATTTCGCGTCCAGCGCGAAAGCGTACCGAGTGGCCTTCGGCAGCCAGAACAGGGTCTCCACCAGCTTGCGCTTCTCTTCGTACTCGCGTTCGAAAGCGGCGCCGCGATCCGGCTCGCCCGCCGCCCGCGCCAGTATCGACATGGACCGCAGCGCCTCCACGAAGCAGCCCGCCTGATAGTACTCGATGTCCACGGGCAACAGCGGCCCGCCCTCCACCCACCCGTGCCCGACCCCGAGGTTCTTCGGCAGCCCGTACTTGTCCGAATTCGCACGCATGAACGCGAACGCCTTGTTCAATCCCGACCAGTGCTTGCGAGCGAAGGACGCGTCGCCAGCGGCCTCCACGTAATTGCGCACCGCAATCACGAACAGCGGCGTTGCATCGCCGGAAGCGTATCCATAGGGAAAATCCTGAAACCAGCGCAGCATCGCCGCACTCTGCGCGATCTCGTGCGGTATCTTCCCATCCTCGCGCTGAAAGCGTGCGATGAAATCGATGCCCTTGCGCGCCGTTTCAAAATCACCCGCGGAAGTCAGCGCGAACGTGGTCCAGAATGTGTCGCGTCCGAAAAACCACGCAAAGCCCGGGCGGTAAACGTCCTTGGAGGGCCCGTAGCCCGCCACCAGCCCCTCGCCCAGCTGCGGATTCTGCAACAGGCCCTTGGCCATGCTGAGCCGCGACCAATCGTATGCATCCCGCAGGCGGCGGTCCGGCAGATCCAGCTGCACGGTGCGCTTCAGATAGTCCTCGTAATAGTCCTCGGTCTTGCGCAGCCAGTCGCGCGGATTCTGCGAGAGCCTGCGGTAGGAGGCCAGCGCTTCCACGCGCGATTGAACCGAACCCGCGAAGGCTATCATTCGTTCGCCGTGCCCCTCAATGCTGCCAAGCGTAAATGCATTCGTGGCTTCCGCTGAATAGTTGGTCGCGTACTCGCGCTCCAGCAGGTCGGCTTGCGGCGATCCCACATAGGCCGTAAAAGGATACCCGTCGGCGCCGAATCGAAACGCATGCGATTCCCCGTCCCACTCGGCATACGAAGTACCGATGGACGCCGGCCACAGAAACTGAAAGTCACGAGTGAATTCCACGTCGATGCGCAGGGGATGCTGTGTCCGCGCCTCGATCCAGATGAACGCACCGGGTTCGGCCTGAGGCGCCACCAGCGTCTCGCGCACTTCGAAATCGTCGCCGCTGTAAATAATGGTGTACGATCCAGGCCGCGAAATGATGCGCCGGGCCACGCTTGCTCCGGGAATCAATCGCTCCCCGCTACGGAAACGCAATCGCAGATTCTTGACGATCTTCAGCGGCCAGACGTAAGCTTCGAGCGTCCCATCCTCGTGCCCCAGCCATGCCGCCTTCGCTCCGGTAGCGTCAAGGAACTCCCACGGACGCGCCGGACGCGAGATCTCAAGTCCGGCAGCCTGAATGCTTAAACCGAACAGGACCAGCGTCAACAGGGCACGAATGGGCCTCATGGGCTGACGTCCACTACTACGCGTCCGCGCACTTGGCCGTCGAGAATCCGCACGCTCCAGGCCGGTATGTCACCCAGCGGGACCACCTGAGTCATGGAAACCAGCTTGTCCGCCTGAAGCTCGGATGCTAGCCGCGCCCAGGCAGCCCGGCGGCGCTCGGCCGGACACATCACCGAATCGATGCCCAGGAGACTTACACCGCGCAGGATGAACGGAAAGACGCTGCTGGGCAGGTTGCCGCCGCCAGCCAAGCCGCAGGCCGCCGCGCTCGCGCCGTAGGATAAGGTCCGCAGAATGCCTGCTAGCATTTCGCCGCCAACGGTATCCACCGCACCGGACCAGCGCTCTTTTTCGAGCGGCCTGGTGGATCCGGTAGCCACCTCGGCGCGATCCAGGATTTCCGCCGCCCCTAACGACCGAAGATAGTCATGCGCGTCGTGTCTGCCGGTGATCGCCGCTACTTTGTAGCCGCGCGAGGACAAGAGAGCCACGGCAACGCTGCCCACGCCTCCCCCCGCTCCCGAAACCACCACCGGCTTCGATACCGCCGGCGTCAGACCATGTTCTTCGAGCGCCATCACGCACAGCATCGCCGTGAAGCCCGCCGTACCGATGGCCATGGACTGTTCCAGGCTGAATCCAGGCGGCAGCGGTACCAGCCATCCGGCGTTTACTCGCGCGTACTGCGCGTAGCCGCCCCAATGTTGCTCGCCTAGGCCCCATCCCGTGGCTACCACCGCATCGCCCGGCTGAAAGGCGCTCGAGGACGACTGTTCCACCACGCCGGCGAGATCAATCCCGGGCACCATGGGGAACTGCCGGATCACCTTGCCGCGTCCGGTCACCGCGAGGCCATCCTTGTAATTCAACGATGAGTATGCCACCTTAACCAGAACGTCGCCGGCGGGCAGTTCTCCAATCGAAATCTCGCGCACGGATGCCGTGGTGGTTCCGTCATTTTGCTCAAGCACCAACCCCTTGAATGCCATGCTTCCTTTTTACCCTACTGGCTGAAGACCTTGGGGATGCGCGCGTCCACCGCGGGCAGCTGCGGAAAATCCGTGTACGCATCGGCCTGATACCAATACGCCACCGAGTAGAAATTGTCCGCGCGATCATTGGCATGGCCGTGCTCCATGGTGTGTTTAAGGTAGCGCTGGAACGTCACCGGATTATCGCCATGCCAGCGATA
>JAYTVY010000503.1:0-3749 GCA_043743755.1 Bryobacterales bacterium
GGTGGGGGGGACTGCTACGCGCAGGCCTACCAGGTTGACGTCCACGCTGACGGCGGTGGTGCCCGATGTTTCCGCGGTGATCAAGCCGACGCCCGCTGTTACCACTTTCGCGCTTTGGAAGGCGCGGCGGTCCAAGCCGCCGGTTGCATCCCAGGATCCATTCGTCGCGGTTCGCGAGGCGAGCGGAATGGAGTCGGACGGAAACTGCGTGACGCCGGGCTGGGCAAGGCACGCGCTGGAGCAATTCACGGTGAGGTTGTGTCCAACGGTTAGGATGCCGCCTCGGGCTACGTAAATGTACGCAGTGCCGGTGCCGGAAGACAAGGTGACCGTGGCGCTGTTGACGAACGCATAGCCGGTATCGCCGAAGCGAACATTACAGGGCGTGGAAATGGAACAGTTGGCGCCGATGGTAAGGGTGGTTGCGTTGGTGAAAGCGGTGGCCAAGTCGCCGAGCTGGCTGCTAAGCGTGCCGCCCGCGGGTGTTTGCGGCTCCCAGCGGCTGGTGGACGTGTTCCATACCAGCGTCTGTCCGGAGCCGGGCGCGGACGAGGAGACGGCGCGGCCTTGGATTTGCGTGACGGTGAGGGTGGAAGGCGCGCCGGAGACGTCGCCCGAAAGCGCTCCCCAGCTCACGCTGCTGCCGTCGGTGGAGAGAATCTTTCCCGCGTTTCCGGAGAGGCTGGGGAGGCTGCCCGCGCCGCTGCTCTGGAGCGTCCAGTTGTTGAGTGAAGTGCAGCCGTAGAGATTTGAGCCGGGAGGCGCGTCGCTTTTGTAGAACATCTCTCCCACGGCGCAGGTGGCTGGGAGGGGCGTACCGGTCTTGAAAGGTTTGGTGGTGTTGGCGGACGAGAAGTCGACGCTCTTGGTTTGGGTCCGGAGATCCACCAGCGTCTGATTCTGGGCCCGTGTGGAACCGGCGAGGACTACCGACAGCAGCCCGGCCGTAATGCGAAATCTGTAAATCATGCTTCCAATCTAACGGGCGTTTTTTGGGCGCGATGCGTAATTGGCTGAAAACGCTGGGCAAATTTCCTGTGACCAAGCGCTGTTATAGTGGCATCCATGCTGCTGCGGTACGCCATTCGCGCGCTGGCCTCTCTGGGACTGCTCTTTGTGGTGGTCACCGTAACGCCGGTACTGGAATGGTGGAGCAGCGCGCTGGCGGGGCCCTGGACGGAGGCTCGCGGAGAGGTGCTGATTGTTCTTGGAAGCGAGGGGCAGACGGACGGAATTATCGGAGAATCGTCGTACTGGCGAGCAGTGTACGCAATTCGCGCGTGGCGACAGGGAGGCTTTCGGGAAATCGTGGTGAGCGGCGCCGGGGTGGCGGATGCGATGCGCGATTTCATGGTCAATTCGGGAGTTCCGGCGGCGGCGATACGAGTGGAAACGCAAGCCGGCAGCACGCGGGAAAATGCGGTGTTCGTGGCGCGGATGCTGGCCGGTTCGCCGGGACCCAAGGTGCTGCTGACCAGCGACTATCACATGTTCCGCGCGTATCGGGCGTTTCGGAAGGCAGGCATGAACGTGGAGCCGCGGCCGTTTCCGGATGCGGGGAAACGCGTGCAGCGGTGGGAGCGGCGCTGGGGCGTATTTCTGGGGCTGGCGCTGGAAACGGGGAAGATCGGATATTACTGGGCGCGGCGGTGGATTCAATGATGCCCGTAGTTGAGCTCACCGGCTTCGATACGGACGTTCAAACGATTTTGCGGCGGCGGAAGCGGGCACGTGGCATAGGGAGTGAATGCGCAGGGCGGGTTGTAGGCTTTGTTGAAATCCAGAATGGCGGTTCCATCTTTCGGGAGGTCGGCCTTCAGGAACCGGCCGGAGGGATAGGTCTGCTTGCCGGCCGTGAGATCGCGAAAGATGAAGAACAATTCGTTGTCTTCGACGACGGCGTCCAAGCGGCAGGCGACACCGTTTACTTCGAAGACGGCATAGCCCGGGCTGGGCTGCTTTTCGACGGTGTCGAGGATGGTGGGAATGGACACGGTGCGGGGCGGATCATAGGGGACAAATTTCGCGGTGACGCGAGAAGATTCGGAAACGGGAAACCAGTGGAGGCCGGTGAAGCCGGTGCGATAGACGCTGCGGGTGTCCTTGACGCGGATGCCCAGGCGGTCGCCGCGCCGGATGGCGAACATGGTGAGGCCGTCGAACTGCAGCAAGTCCGGCTTGCCGGCGGCGTCGGATTTCAAATCGGGTTTTGAAGCGAGGCCGTCCGCCAAGGCGCGAAAGGCAACGCGATCCCCGAGGCGCTCAAAGACGCCGGCATGCGCGGGGCCGCGCGGCAGAAGAATCGCGCTGGATGGGTGGCTGCCGGCCGTATTGGGTCCTTCGGCCAGCCAGAAAAGCCCGACGACGGTAAGCCACCCGTCGTCAGCTTTGAGCCTGGTTTCGCGCAGCGCGCGCCACTCGTCAATCCGACCGGCGTAGTCCGAGGCGGGCAGCGAGGGGGCCGCCAGAAGGGCCAGACCGGCAAGGGCGCGCGCGAATAGAGACAAGGTACTCAGAAGTAGAACTTCCCGCCTAGCTGGATGATGCGCGGGTCGCGGTAAGAGGTGATGGTGTTGAACAGTCCGCTGCCCAGGCCCAGGGATCCAAATCCGTTCGGATTTGCATGATTGAATGCATTGGTGGCCTCGCCGCGGATTTGGAAGCGGTAACGTTCCTTGAAGGTGAGGTTCTTAAAGAGCCCGAGATCCACCCGTTCAAAGCCGGGTCCTCTGACTACGCCGCGGCCCGCATTTCCGGGGAGATGGACGCCGTCCGCAACCTTGACGTTTTGGAAGCAGGGGCCATTAAACCATTGGAAGCGGGTATGGGGCGCACTCGCGTTGGGATCGCAGACCATGTCGGGCCGGGGACTAGCGGCGCTGGGTCCGAGGATGCCGAGAGCCGCGGGATCGGTGCCAGCCAATGTGGTGACGGTGTTGGGTGCGCCGGTGTTGAAATACGTGACGCCTGAAATTTCCCAGCCGCCCAAAGCCTTGCCCACGAAACCTTTCTGGGACCGGAAGAAGGGCAGGTTGTAGACGAAATTTGCCGTGAAGATATGGCGGCGGTCCAACGTAGCCAACCCGTACTCGCCACCCTTGCGGTTGTAGAAATTCTGAGCGGCGCTGGACCGGTCAGTCTGGTTGTCGGTGAGGTTTTTCGACCAGGTGTAAGCGAACGCAACGATTGAATCGTCATGGAAACGCTTCTGCCCGGATATCTGCAACGAGTTGTAGTTGGAGTTGAACCAGGGTTCGATCACGTTGATGGAGTTGTATCCCTGATAAGGGCGAAGAAGATTGAGCTGCGTTGTGTTGGCGGATGTTATTACCGTGGTGGGCGAGATCAGCCCGCTAGTGTAGGCCAAGTTTGCGGGAACCGTATTAATATCCGCGATTCCGAGCAAGTGCGTGCCCTTGGTGCCAACGTACGCGACGGTCAGCAATGTGGAGGGGGTGAACTGGCGCTCAATATCGAAACTCCACTGCTGGGTGTAGGGAGTTTTCCAATCGGCAGCGCTGCCGCGCAACGCCTTCGGCGAATTTTGAACGCTCGCCGTTCCGCCACCGGGATTGCTCAGCAGGGTGTTCGGAATGCTCACGGCATTTACGAAGGGAGGATTGGCAAATATGTTCTGTTCGTAAATGCCAAAAAGCGTGGCATCGTAGGAGACCCCATAGCCCGCGCGAATGGAAGTCTTTCCAGTGCTAAAGGGATCCCAGGCCAGGCCGAGTCGCGGGGCGACATTG
>JAYTVY010000504.1:0-20170 GCA_043743755.1 Bryobacterales bacterium
GTGAGTGGGGCGCCTCCCGACGGCACTCCCGCGCCGCTGGATCGTCTCATCACCACCGACCAGCCACCGACGGTCTTCATCAACGGCACCCAGGTGGAAGTTCAGTTCTCCGGCTTGGCGCCGGGCCTGGTGGGAGTATGGCAAGTAAACGCCAAGGTGCCCGCGAATGTGCCCGCCGGGGACGTCACGGTGGCGATTTTGTTCCATGACATTAATACAAGGCTGGATTCTTCGGGGGTGCAGAGAGTGACGACTATTAGGACTACTACGCCTTAGAGGGTCGTGAGAAGAGCGGGTCCGGGGGGACCCGCGCGGGCCTGGGGGCCCGCCGTACGTCAGGGCGTGAGGGAGATGGAGAGGGGGTTGCTTTGTATCCCGGCCATTGTTAGGGAGAGGGACTGGGGGCCGGAGCCGATGGCGGCGGGGATGCGCGCGTTTACCTGGTACAGACCCACGAAGCCGGGGGCTTGGCCGCTGTAGGTTACGGAAGCTTCCACGGAGCCGAAGAACACCCTTGAAGGATTGACTGTCACGCCACCCGACAGCGGGCCGAGTCCGGTGCCGTAAATCTCGACGAACGCGCCGCGCTGTACGGCCGCGAACAGGCCCGGGGAGATCGCGATAACGGGCACGCTCACTGGATCCGATGCGCCCAGCGCGGTAGTGACCAAAACCTGCGCGGTATCGGCGTTCAGACTGGCCGGGACCAGGAAGTTCACCTGCCGGTTATTCGCGAAGAAGACAGTTGCGGGGATTCCGTCCACGGTCACGGTGGGGTCCAGCAAATTCGCGCCGAACAGCGTCGCAATGGAACCGGGCGAGAAGCCCACGGCGTAAGATGCGGCATTCACCACGCCGCCGGGCGCCACGAACGGGCGCGCCAGCGCGGAGACGGTGGCCGCGGGCCCGCCATCCAACGACGCAGTCAAATCATTGAGCGGACCCGGCCCGGGCGTCCAGCGAAAGCGGGCGGTCCCGGTCCGATCGGTGATGGCGGCGCCGGCGTCCAGCGATCCACCGGACGATACCGTTGCTTTCACCGTCACGCCGGGATAAGGCAGGTCATTGAGATCGGAGACGCGCAGCGCCACGGGTTGGGGCAGCGCCTGCCCGGGCGTTACCGTCTGGCGGTCGCCTCCGGCGACGGTGAGACGCAGCTGTCCCGGACCGGCCGCGACGTTGACCTTTGCGAAAGCGGTTTCATAAAGCGCCGCGTCCGCCGGCTGGGCGGTGAGCGTATCCACGCCGGGCCGTACTCCCGCGATGGGAAAAGAAGCCTGCGTGGCGCCGGCCGCGATGGTGACCGACTGGGGCGCGGATATTGCTCCCGTGTCGGCGCCGAGCAGAAGGGTCTCCGCCGCCGCGGCTGGAGTGTCCAGAGTTAGCGTCACGGTGGCGGACGCACCGGCCAGAACGCCTGCCGCGGGGAAAGCCGAAAGGTGCAGCGCCTGGCGCAGCGTGGTTTCGGCGAAGGCGCGAGAGGACGCGGCCCGCTGATAGAAGCCCTCAAACGCGCTTCTCAGGTTGTCCAGCTGGCTCAGTTGCGCTTGCGTGGGCGTGCCGCCGGCCGGGACCACCAGCAGGAATCCAAAACGGAAACGCCGCTGCGCCACCGTGGAATCGGGCGTGCGCCGGCCCGCCACCGCGGCGATTTCATCCACCGCGATATCGCGCCGGATGCCGGAGAACGGAACGCCGGACTGCGGCGCGCGGCTGCCATCCGGAATGCTGGGTGAGTTCGTCACCAGAAAAGTGGGTGGAACTTCTTCCGGCGCCCGAAACCCCATTAGATACTGATCCAGCGGCGCGTATCCTTCCGCGGTAGCTATTGTGAGAAATCGCGGTGTGACATTGGGTCCGTTGTCCTGAATCCGGTTTCCCTCGAGCAGCGACGCTTCGGAATTGAACAAGAAGCTCCAGTGCGCCAGCTGGCGTCCGAGCATGGGTTGCGCGCTGGGGGAGTTTGGATCGCGCACGCTTACGTAGGCCAGAAAGAGGTGTCCGGTCTCATGCCCCAGCACGGTGAGCGAGGTGTCATGGCTGATCGCGCGGCCCGGCACGATGGCGTTGGGGTCGGCGGGATACTGGTCCAGCGTGCCCATGTTGAGCACCGCCTGCAAGCGGCTGGGCGAGCCGTACTGTTGCCCGGTATCGAGGATCTGGTCCCCGTAACCGGTTCGCTGGTTGCGCACGGTAACTTCATACGCCAGCGCGCCGGGCGCCGCCGGAATGCCGTCCACGTTGTAAATCACCAGATAATCGTAAGCGTCGTCGTGCGTCTGGTAGAACTTCTGAGCGGCGGTGACGGTGTCGATGGAGTTCGCGCCGCTGAATCGCTCGCCCACCGCCGCCGTGAATTCCTGCGAGCTTCCGGCGGTGAAGGAGAGCACCGAGCTGCCGCCGCGAAGCTCGCCGGGCGCGATGCCCACCACGGCATCGGTGGCGCTGATCCCGTTCCAGAACATCTCGACGCGGCCGTCGGGATACAGCCGCACTTGAAAGGTCTGGGCGCTACCGATTCCGGTGGCGGTGTACACGGGCACGGCGGCCCAAGTCACGACGAAGTGCGTGGGGTCGGCGGTAATCAGAGCGCCGCGCTGCGAGCGGGAAGGGTCCAGATCGGAAAAGAGCGGAGCGATGCGCGGAGGCCCCGCCGTGAAGCGTCCTAATGAGCGATCGCTGGAGGCGGAATCGCCGGCGCCGAACGTCAGGTTCCCGTCCGAGTTGATGTATATCTGCCGCCACGTGACGCCGAAAAACGGAAACGGGAAGGGGAGCGCGGCGGTGCGGGAATCGTCATCCTTCAAATCGATTTTGACTCCGGCCGCAGCCGCCGCATCGTCATATCCGGGCCCGGAAAGATCGAAACGGTAGCCCGCCGGGGTGGGCCGGAACGCCAGCGTTTTCTGGTCGAGATCAAAGGGATTGCGGCGCGCCACCACGCCGTCCGCATCTTCGATCAGCGCAATTTGCCCGGCATCCCGCGCAGCCGCCACGGCTTGCGCGGCGGGCCGGTGACGCATCGCCTGACGGTGCAGAAACAACTCTTCCCGGCTTCGTTCGGCATGCGTTCCGCAGGCCACCGGGTCCTGGTGGGCGGAGGCGATATACGCAAATAAGCTGAGAACGCCCAGCAGCTTACGCATGGAGCCATTGTAGACCCGCGCGCGTCAGCAAGCGTGCATGCTCTACAGGCGTGAATTGACTCGCTTTCGTTACGCTCCCTGACGGTCGCGGTTCGGTGACGGAGCCGCGCGCGTAAAGCAAGCGTGTACGCTCTACGGGCGTGAATTGACTCGCGTTCGTTACGCTTCCTGACGGTCGCGGCTCGGTAACGGTCGCGGTTCGGTGACGGACGCGGGCGAACGCGGGCGGACGCGGGCGGACGCGGGCGAACGCGGGCGAACGCTCTCTGGCCGTCAACCGGCAAGAATCCTCTAAAGCCCTCGCGGTGGCGTGCCGATTTGGTGAGTAAGGATGGTTATTCCTTCTACCGTCGATGAGATCAATGAGCTGAAAGGACAATTCCTGGCCAGCCTGAACCATGAGATCCGCACACCGCTGAGCGGCATTCTGGGAATGGTGGATTTGCTGCTGGAGACCGAACTAACCGAAGAGCAGAAGGAATATGCCGCGTCAGCGCGGCAGTGCGCGGAGAGCCTGCTTGAGATCGTCAGCGTGACACTGGAATTCTCGGCGCTGCTGGCCCATCAGGTTACGCTGGAGGAAGGCGAATTCCGCGTGCGCGGCACGCTGAAGAACCTGGTGGCGGAGCTCTTGCCGAAAGCGGAAGCCAAGGGGCTGAAGCTGCTGGCAACTTGCGATGACGACGTCCCCGAGGTCTTGGTGGGCGATGAGCTGCGGCTGCATCACTTGTTGGGGCACCTGGCGAACAACGCGATCAAATTCACCAGCCAGGGTGAGGTGGAATTGCGGGCCTCCGGCTCCATGGTGAATCGCGTCTACAGGCTACAGCTTCAGGTTCGCGACACCGGCATCGGCATCGCGCCGGAAAAGCTAGCCTCCATCTTTGAATCGTTCCGCCAGTTGGAATCGGGCCTGGCGCGGAGCTACCCGGGACTTGGCCTGGGCCTCGCCATCTCAGATAAGCTGACCGCGCTGATGGGCGGCGAGCTGTTGGTGAAGAGCGAGCCCGGAGCAGGCAGCACCTTCACAGCCAACATCCCGCTGCGCCTGGCCAAGGCTCCGTCGCGGGAGGATTACCGGATCCTGCTGGTGGATGACAATGCCATCGCGCAGACCGTGGCCAGCCACATGCTGCGCCGCCAGTCCTTCCAGGTGGATTGCGTTGGGAGCGGCAAGGCCGCCCTGGAAGCGGCCGGAAACGCGCACTATGACCTGATCCTGATGGACCTGCAGATGCCGGGCATGGATGGCCTCGAAACCGCCCGGCGCCTCCGGAATATGGACGGCTACCAGCGAATCCCAATCGTTGCGCTGACCGCCAACTGCTCCAGTGATTTCCAGGCCGCCTGCGGCAAGCAGGGCATGCAGGCGTTCTTATCAAAGCCGGTACGGCCGGCTGAGCTTTTGAAAACCGTTGAAGAGCAACTAACGGCCTGCGGGGCAAGTTAGCGCTACAAGCCCAAGTTCAGGGTTTTCATCCATTCGTACAAAAAGGTTTTCTGGCCTTCGCGGGTTTTCCACCAGGCTGCGGGGTCGAAGTCAGGATACGCGGCGGCGACGATATGGATTTCCATGCCACGCGCTTGTGCGCGGAAGATGCGGCCGGCGCGGCGCGTGTGGAAATTGCTGGTGACCACGTCCACGCGCTGGGCTCCGCGTCGGCGCAGCTCGGCGAGAAGCACGGCCGCTTCGGCGACGGTGGAACGGGCGTCATTGGGAACGGCCGCGAAGTATGACATCGGGTATCCGCGCTTTACCGCGAAAGGAATGGCGAGATCCGATTCGTGAGCTCCGTACATTTCGCTGGGCCCGCTGACAAGCGTCTGGCGGGCGTAGCCTTGCCGCACCAGTTCGCCGGCCTTGAGGATGCGGTTGCCGGTGAAATCGCCGGCCAGCACCACGATGTAATCGGCGGGCGCGGGCGGCCCGGCCTGCACCAGAAATCCGCCCAGTGCCGCGAGCCACAGCGTGCGGGTGAAGATCGGCAGCAGGACCAAGACTATGGCCAGAACCCACGCGACTCGGCGGCGGCGGATCTACTTGTCCTCGGAAGAGGTCTTCTGATCCAGATGGCCGACGGTTTTGAGCCGCTGGAACATGCGTTCGATTTCGGCTTCGTCTTCAGAAAGCAGCAGGGGGGCCCGAACGGCGGGCTTGCGCGATTCGACGGGAGGCGCGATGGGAACCGGCGCCTCGCCCCAGAACTGGCGGTACGGCACGCCATCGATCAGGGCTTCGTGCGCGAAGCGGCGCAGGTGCCGCAGCAGGCTGGCGGCGGCGTCGTGATCGCCGGCATAGATCAGCAACTGGCGGCGTTTATCGGTGAGCGTCAGGCGGACGATCAGCGGCGCGGCCGAACTGCGATCCAGCCGGCGGACGTGATTCCAAGGAATCGTCTTGCGTCCGATCTTCAGGTGCTTCTCGTGAATTTCCACCACGGGCTGTAATCCGAGGTAGAGCACCAGGAGCGCGCTGGCGAGCGAAAGCGCTACCCCGGCCCAGGCCCACGGACGGCCCCAGGTGAGCGCGATCCAGGTGGAGAGCAGGGTGAGCCCGCTGGCCGCGATTCCAGCCCACAGATAATGCGTGGGCGCGCGGTAGCGGCTGATGGGCTCAGGCACAACTTAAGACTAACCGCATGCGCAGCCCGCGTCAATTGTCCGCTGCGCGCAGTGTCTGTATCCCTTTCCAGGCGTAATGCAGACCGCTCCAAATGGTGGCGGCGAGCATGAGCCACAAGGCCGCTGGAGAGAGTCCGCCGTCGGCGCCGATGCGCGCCAGCATCACGCCGGCAGCGGCGACTATTTGGAGGAAGGTGCTGATCTTGCCCCAAACGCTGGGGGGAAACTGGCGGTACCGGGTGAAGAGGAAGCCCCACGCGGCCATGCCGAGAATCAACACATCGCGCCCGAAGACGATAGCGACCATCCACCAGGGCATCGCGCCGGCGGCGCCGAGCGAGAAGTAGATGGTAACCAGGAGGGCTTTGTCGGTGAGCGGATCGAAGTAGGCGCCGGTCTGGGTTCCGGATCCAAGCCGCCGGGCGAGGAAACCGTCGGCAATGTCGGTGAGTCCGGCGAGCACGAACAATATGAAGGCTCGCCCATATTGACCCCGCAGGATGGTTACGGCGACCACCGGCGTCATCAGCAGCCGCAGCAGGGTGACGAGATTGGGGAGGTTGATCAAAAGACTAAACTAGCAGCATTGTCCCGGCGATCCCTAGGGCGAATCGCCTGGCGGCTAAACTTTTCCGGTTTAGGACCGATAGTAAGGTCAGTATGCAACCAGACGCCGTTCTATGGCTCCTGCTACCGGTCTTTATCGCGGCCGGCTCCGCGCTTCTCGCGTACTATGTGATGAGCGCCAAACTGGAAGTAGCGGTCTCGCGCGAGCGCGAAGATCTGGCTGAGGCTCGCGCCGAAACGCGCACCGCCAAGAGCACCATGGAGGAGCGCATAAAAGCCACCGAACAGGAAGCACGCCGCAAGGCTCTGGATGAGTTCATGCAGGATTTCCGCGTGGAAGAGCGGCATTACTTCCGCGAGAACCGGTCAGAGTCCATGCAGAAGCGGCTGATGGTGCTGCAAGAGAGGCTGTACTTCCGGAATCTCCCGCTATCGAACTGGGTGGAGCATGAAATGGTAGTGGAAGAGAGCCACGGCGATTTACAGCGCGGCGATGTCCAACGGCTGGCCCAGACGTCTTCTATCTTCACGACGCGACAAGTCCCGCAGGAGCAGGACGCCCCGCGGCCCAGGTTGCAGCCGGCGGCCCAGGCCTACGGGGACTAGCGCGTCAGGCAGGCAGGCGAGGACGCCTGGCCCTGCGTCCCATGTCAACCTAAAGGGGACTCATCCGTCCAAGAAGTATGATGGGCGTGATGGCGGAGCCGATCGATACGGCCCAACCACTTACGGAAAGCACGCGTGATTTTGGCGCCTGGATGGCGGCCGAGCAGAGACGCGTGTTCTTGCTATGCCGGCGCCTGCTGCAGGATCCGGAAGATGCCGACGCCGCCACTCAGGATACCTTTCTGAAAGCATGGCAGGCACTCAACCGCAAGGATTCAAAGGACTTACAGGATCCTGGTAAGTGGCTGACCCGGATTGCCGTGAATACGTGTCTAGACCGCCTGCGATCCCGCCGGTGGCAGTTCTGGCGGAGGCGGCCGGAACCGGAAAACGAAGCCACTATCCTGGCGATGACGCGCGACTCGACGCCGGATGCCGAGGATCGGATCTTTGCCGGCCAGATCGCAGGGCGGCTGGCGAGCGCCGTTGAGAAGTTGAGCGCCCGGCAGCGGGCGGTATTCACGCTGCGGCATTATGAAGATCGCAGCCTGGCGGAGATCGCCGAATTGCTGCGGTTGGACGTGGGCACGGTGAAGATGCACCTGTTCCGGGCCATCGCCAAGCTGCGCGGGGAGCTGCACGAATTGTATTTTGGAGAAGAGAAGCGATGAAGCACTGGACCCCGGACGAATTCACGCAGTGGTTGTACGGACTTCGTCCGGCGGATACGCACCTGGACGAATGCGCGCAATGCGGCTCCGAAGCACGCCGTTTGACGGACCGCAGGCAGGCGCTGGCGGAGGCATCGGCGGCGGAAGAAGTTCCCGCGGAACTGCTGGCGGCTCAGCGGCGCGGAGTATACCAGCGGCTGGGCCAGTCTCCGGTGGCGTGGATGCCGCGGCTGGAGGCGGCGGTGCTGGCGCTGGCGATTGTTCTGGTGGCATTGACGCTTGGGTTGCGAAGCATGCGGACTCCGGCCGGCCTGGGCGCTCCGGCGGACGACCAGCTTTTTTCGGATCTGGCGGTCATTGAGCAATCGAGCGAGCCCCGCGCCGCCAAGCCGATTCACAACCTGTTCGAGGAATAAAATCAAGGGATGCTCCGTTCTCTAGCTCTGGGTCTGATATTCGCCTGCGCGCTGCCGGCACAGATGCCGCGCGGCCAATACGCGTGGTGGAACAGTCCGGTGGTGCAGGACCTTAAGCTCACCGACGCACAGCGGCAGCAGATCCGGCTCACCGTGAAGGATTATCGCTTCCGGCTGCTGGATATTCGGGCGCGCCTGGAGAAGGCCGAGAACGACCTGGAAGCGCTGTTCAATCAGGAGCCGGTGGATAATCCGAAAGCCAACGAAGCCATCGACCGGCTGGCTTCGACGCGGTCTGAACTGACCCGCGCTCTTTCGCAGATGAGCCTGAAGCTGCGCAGCGGGTTGAATGCGCAGCAGTGGCAGCAACTGCAGGAATACCAGACGCGGAATCCGCGGCGGCGTTGAAGGAACCAGCAGGCACACTTCGGCTGAGGGCTGGTGTGACTGGGAACTGCATCCTAAAGAGGGCGCCCCTATCGACGAATTTGAAGCCCGTTCGACCGGCTACCACTGAAAGCTCAGTGGCCACGCGCTATCGAGTTGCGGTCACTCAGGGTTGCCATGGTGCTTCCGAGTGCGCGGCGGCCTGGTTCCGATAGCCGATTACCAGACTCTCAATTCCAGTTTACCGGGCGATGTCAAGAAATCGGTTCCAAGGGTTCAGGGATAATGGCGGTAAGTTGCTGGAAGGACTGGAAAAAAAGATTCATTCGAAGGGCGTGACTGTAAAAGATCTCATCAGCTTCGCGGGTGAGAGGCTATAGCGCAGCGTGTTCTATCAGAAGGGTCATTGCGTGTGGACGTTGTGAGTTGTGGACGCTACAGACCCGCCAGTTCCTCGGAGATTTGACGAAGCCCGATCGCTTCGGTCCCCGCGGCAGTCTTATACCGTTCACTGCCGGAGTTGACTACGAAACGGCGGGCCGGTTTGAGGTCTTCGCAGGCGGCGAAGAATCCCTTCTCGGGGCGCGCCGAGAGTCCCCGCTTGATGTCAATGGCCCAGAGTCCGTGTTTCGGGATCTCCAGCAGCAGATCGATTTCAGCGCCCGCGGCACTGCGGTAGAAGAGCGGAACGGCGCGCTCAGGCGCCGCCGCGATCACGTTCTCAATGACGAACCCTTCCCAACTGGCGCCCGACACCGGATGGCCGAGCAGCGCCTCATGGTCGCCGATGTTAAGAAGCGCGTGAACAATGCCGCTGTCGCGTACAAACACCTTCGGCGATCTGACCAGACGCTTGCCGATATTTGCCTGGAAGGGCTGTAGCCGCCGCACCAGCATCAGGTCGACGAGTAAGTCGAGGTAACGAGCGACAGTCTTCCCATCGACGGCGAGTCCCCGCGCGAGCTGCGCCGCATTGAACAGGCCTCCCTGTACATGCGCCAACATCGTCCAGAACCGGTGGAGCGTGGTCGCCGGAATGCGCGGACCGAGTTGCGGTATGTCGCGCTCCAGGTACGTGCGGATGAAGTCCTGCCGCCAGACCAGACTGCGCGATTCATCATCGGCCAGGAAGCTATCCGGCAGGCCGCCGCGCACCCACAGATCGCGGTGTCTATCGGCAGGCACCTCCAGCACGTCGAACGGCGATAGCTCGATATAAGCGATTCGGCCGGCCAGCGTCTCGGATTGCTGAAGCAAATCGGCCGATGCGGAGCCGAGCAGCAGAAAGCGCCCGGATCTTTTCCCGCGCCGACGGCCTTGATCGATCAGGCCGCGAAGGGTGGCGAAGAGCTCGGGCACTCGCTGCACTTCATCGAGAATGACGAGTTCGTCCTCATGCCCCGAAAGGTAGAACGTCGCGTCCGCCAGCTTCTCACGATCAAGTGGCGACTCGAGGTCCAGATAGACGTTCTTTCGCCCGGCCGCAATTGCATGGGCCAGCGTAGTCTTTCCCACCTGACGTGGACCCAGCAGCGCTACGGCGGGCAGGTGGCTGAGGCGGTCCTGAACCCGGGCTTCAATGCGGCGCGGTAGCATCTTTGCAATTATGGCATGCAGTGCCAGATTTGCAAGGAAGGACTGTGAAGTCATTGAAACTAAATAGTATTAGCATCTGGGCGGCAAAGCTATGCGGCGCTTTATCATCGACTACGGCGAGTTCACCGGCCACGCTCTTTCAGAGGTGTCCGATGAGTGCTTGGCGGAGCTAGCCGCTCGGTTTCCCCTCAGCACGCAATCATACGAGGCCAGCGACGGGGAGACGCAGCTAATACTATCGCTGTGCATGAGGAAGCGCCGCGCCCCGCGAATGGCGGCCGACGTTAGAAACATATCCCTGCCGTCCGTGGCTTCACATCCGAGATCGTGAAGGCGGGCTTCCGACAACTCAGCTTGAAACACCATCCCGATCAAAAGGGAAGTAATGAGTCGCAACGTAACCTCATCGAGGCCAGGGATATGCTCGCGCGTTCTTGTGAGAACATTGAGGACGAAAAACCGCCAGCGAGCCACCTCGATTCACGAAATGGCCGTGCATCCGGCCACGCATGCTCAGCGGTAAGCGGGCAGGATTTCCACGGGAATCATTTTCCCGATGCCGCATTTTGGACACAATTGGCCCAAGTCTTGATTCAAGCTCAGCAGGAGATCGCGGCAATCGGGCGGCCGGGGTAGCAGATCCTGAATGGGAACGAGGAGCAGTTGGCGGCACAGAGCCAGCTTCTCTTTACGGTGCAGGTTGGCCAGGAACCGAAGTGGCGGATGCGCTGACGCGGGGGCAGCGAGTTCACTACCTGGGGAGGAAGTTTCGAAGCAGAGGATATGCCTGTCGCGCGAATTCGGGGCCTTTATCTGGCCCTCCGGCAGGCCAAGTGATTACGCGCACCAGGGCGGTATCGGTGCGGTGATCGCGGGCAGCGTCGGCAACCAGCCAGAACTTGGCGGACCATTCACCGGCAGTCACGCGATGGGGCGTCTGATACCAGTAGAGAACCACGGCGCGCTCGGCGCCCTTAGTGACAAGGTAGCGATTGACGGTGATGCCGCCCGCCGCGGTGTTCAGCGTGATCTCGCCGGTGGTCTCCGGGGTCCAGCCGGCGGCCGGCAGGCAGACCTTGGGTGAGTGCGGCTGGCGGACTCCGCCGCGCTGGGTCTGGAACCAGGCTACGAATAAGCTGGCGGCCGATCCGGTGGGCGTGTGGATGAAAGTCTGGCTCAATACCCGGTCGGCGCCGAGCTCGCGGGAGACATCTTCGGCGATGGGATCTTCGCGCAGCAGTTTCCAGGCTCCGAACTCGCGCGGGAATCGCGAAAATTCCGGTGGCGCGGGAGGATGCTCGCCGCCGGCGGTGGCGTGAACCAGCAGGATCTGGGCGATCACGAAGACCGGGGCCAGCGCCCAGCGCAACTCAAGATTGGTAATGCCCATATACCTTGTTCAACAATTTTTGCAGCAGTCCCAGGGTGGCAAGGCAGAACACAAACAAGAGCCAGCCCGAGACGGCGTGGGGAGTGCCCGCATCCAGCGCCGGCATCCAGCCCGAGGCCGCCACTCGAATGGCGTTGGCCACGATGGCG
Organism: Bryobacterales bacterium; assembly: GCA_043743755.1. Lineage (GTDB taxonomy): Bacteria > Acidobacteriota > Terriglobia > Bryobacterales > Bryobacteraceae > JALYHQ01. Next base: position 11,551 of record JAYTVY010000504.1, read on the forward strand.
AGCGGTACCGCAGCCGCCAGCAGAGCCACGCGCATCCACGGCTTTACCCCGGCCAGGTAGGCGAACAGCACGGCCATGAAGCCGAGTGACAGAAGATAGCGGATCCCGTTGCAGGCCTCGGCGACGAAGATCCGATGACCGCCGACGTCCAGGATATTGCCTTCGCGGATGACCCCGATGCGGGCGGCGGTCAACATGCCGGCGGCCATCTTGCTGGCAATCAACTGCAAAGGCAGCGTGGCGAGATTATAGACCACGGCCAGCTTCGGCAGCATGAAGAGGGCCAGCAGGAGCGGGAAGGCCCAGGCGCGCAACAGGGGGAGGCCGCCGAAGCAAAGTACCGCTCCGGTGACCGAAATTAGAAACGCGAGCGAGCCTGCGAACAGTCCGGCGCCCAGCGCGGACGCGACTTGGAGGCCTGCGCCGGCGGCGAGCAGCGCCACTCCCCAAGCACTGGGCCGCGCAGGCAGAGTCCGCCAGCGCGCGCGTTCCCTCCAGACGATCCACAAAATTACCAGCGGTACCAGGAATCCGTGCGACATGTCTTCATCGGTCGACCATTGCTGGAACATCCCGCGAAGTACGGACGCATAGCAGACCGCCAGTGCGACGGCGGTTGCGCAGATGTAAGGAGTCTGCCTCAGCCTTTCTTGAGCCTCGCCAGTAACCATTCTCGGGCCTGGAAGAGCACAGTGCAACCGAGACCGAGGGCGACGAGGATTACAGACGAAGGAGAGGGCACGCCAGAGGGCGGTCCGCCCGGCGGGGGCGGAGGAGGGGCGTTAATACTCGTCGGGCCGGTAATATTATTGGTGTCCAGCGTGACGGCGCCATTACGCGCCAGCACCCGGCCGAGCATGAATGTCCCGGTGGTCACGGTGATGGAAGTAAGGGCGAGTATATTTCCTTGAAAGCTAGAGCCGGTGCCGAGGGTAGCCGAGGCGCCGACCTGCCAAAACACGTTAGCGGCCGTCGCGCCGTTGATCAAGATCACATGGCTGGCGGACGCAGTGGTGAGCGCGGATCCTACCTGGAAAATGAACACGGCGTTGGGAGTGCCTTGGCCGTCGAGAACCAGGCTTCCCGTGATCATCAGCGTAGAAGTGGATTTGTAGACGCCAGGAAACAGCGTTTGCCCACCGATATCTCCCGAAACCGTAGTTGGCAGTGTTCGTGAAGCGGCGTCGTTATACGCGATGGTCAAATCGTTTTGCGCTTGCATCGCGGCGGTATCGTTTACGTGAATTGCGCCGCCCGTCACCGATCCGGGTGGAAATCCGGTTACCGCGGTGCCGGGCGTGAGGCCGAGGTCTCCGGAGATCACGGTTGGCCCCGTGTTAGTGACGGTGCTGCCAGCCAAGACCGAGAAACTGGAGGCGTTCCCTAGAGGTACCGTTAATGGGTTCGCCGCGTGCAGGCCAAGCGCCAATATCGCGCAAGCTAGAATTGCGCCGGGCTTTATCATGAACCGACCTCCGTCATTTTTTACGGCCTGGAAGCTAGGCCAAGCGATTAATTCTACACCTATTAGTGGTTTTGGTCAACGAATTTAACTTGATGTAGTCATTTGGCTTACAGTGTCTCATCGGCCGGAACTACGCCTACCTGGCCCAACTCGGGACTACATAGGCGTAGAACACCACCACCAATCCGATGACGGAGGCCAGCAGGATGCTGTGGCGCAGGGTGAAGCGGAACAGCCTGGCTTCATCGTCCGGTTGCATGCCGGTGGCGGCCGCGGCCACGGCGATACTTTGCAGGCTGATCATCTTTCCCATCACTCCGCCGCTGGAATTGGACGCGGCCATCAGCGCGGGATTGAGGTGGAGGCTGTTGGCAGTGACCACCTGAAGATTTCCGAACAGTGCGTTGGCGGAGGTATCGCTGCCGGTGAGAAAGACCCCGAGCCAGCCGAGCAAGGCGCTGAAGAACGGAAACATCACGCCGGTGGCCGCGAACGCAAGACCGAGAGTTGCCGTGGCGCCCGAATAGTTCATCAAATAGGCGAGCCCCAGCACGGCAGCGATGGTGACCATGGAAAAGAACAATTGTTTGGCGGTGTTGCCGACGATGCGGAGGAAGCGCAGGGGCGAGACGCGGAGGACGGCAGCCGCGGCGATGGAGGCGAACATGCAGCCGGTTCCGGCCGCGGAGAGGAGATTCAGCGTGTATTTCGCGGCATATGGGGAAGGCTTGGGCACTACGGGGGCGACCCGCTGGACATGATTGTGGAGGCCCGGCCAGTCGACGATCCAGGTGGCATGGTTGAGCCAGGTTTTCACGGCATCGAGTCCCCAGAGGGACACGAAAATCACCAGCAGTCCGTAGGGGGCCCAGGCCCACAGGATCTCACCGGTGGTGTGCCAAGGGGGCGCCGGATAGGTAACCTCCACCGGATCCTTGGGCCGCCAGAAGCGGAGCAGAATGAGCAGTGAAACGATGGCCGCGATGGACGCGAGAATATCGGTGAGATAGGGTCCGACAAAATTAGACACCAGGAACTGAGTGCCGGCGAAAGACACGCCGCAGACCAGCGCGCCGGGAAGCACCGCGCGCAAGGCTTTCCAGCCGCCCATCACCATGACGAGGTACGCCGGGATAAAGAGCGACACGGGCGCGCAGATGCGTCCCACGTTCGCGCTGAGATCGCGGAGCGGCAGGCCGGTGATGCCGGAGAGCGTGACCAAGGGAGTGCCGATAGCGCCGAACGCGACCGGCGCGGTATTGGCCAGCAGGCAGATGCCGGCGGCGTAGAAGGGTGAGAACCCGAGTCCGGCGAGCATTGCGGCCGCGACGGCTACGGGGGTGCCGAAGCCCGAGGCGCCTTCAATGAAGGCTCCGAAGGCGAAGGCGATGAGCAGCGCCTGCAGACGGCGGTCATGGGTCAGGCTGCCCACGGAATCCTTGATCACTTCGAACTTGCCGGTTTCCACCGTGACTCGATAGAGCACAATGGCGGAGAAGACAATCCAGCCGATAGGAAAGAGTCCGAAAGCCGCGCCGTAGAGGATGGATTGCGCCACCAGCGGGGCGGGCATGCCATAGACGAACAGAGCGACCGCGCAGGCTGCGAGCAGTCCGACGAGCGACGCTTTCCAGGCGGGGACACGCAGCACGCCGAGCGCGAGTAATAACGCGAAGATCGGAATCGCCGCAACCAGTGCGGACCACCCTAGGCTGCCGCCCACGGGGGCGTATATTTGCTGCCACATGTCTTGAGAGTGTATCCGATATGCCGGGCCGGCGGGCTGAGATTATTTTCTGAACTTGCAGGCATGGCCCTGCGTTACGAGGCCGGGCGGAAGCGGGCGGTGAAGTGGCGAAGGTAGCGTGGCTGGGTGACGATCTCGAAGCCGCGGAGGGAATCCTTGCGCTCATTTACTTCAAGGATGGCTTCCACCAGGTAATCGATGTGGCTTTGCGTGTAGACGCGGCGGGGGATGGCGAGCCGGAGCAGTTCATGGCGGGCGTTCTCGCCGAACATCACGCTGCCGATCTCAACTGAACGCACGCCGGCGTGACGATACAACTCCACTGCGAGGCTTTGGCCGGGGAATTGCGACCGCGGGATGTGAGGCAGCATGCGTCCCGCGTCGACGTAGATGGCGTGGCCGCCGGGGGGCTCGACGATGGGGACGCCGTGGTCGGCGATGTGGCGGCCCAAGTACGCGGTGGACGCGATGCGGTATTCCAGATACTCGGGCTGCAGCACTTCGTCGAGGCCGACCGCGATGGCTTCGAGGTCGCGCCCGGCCAATCCGCCATAGGTGGGGAAGCCCTCGGTGAGGATCAGCAGGTTGGTTTCCTGTTCGGCGAGCCGGTCGTCATTGCCGCACAGGAATCCGCCGATATTGGCGAAAGCGTCCTTCTTAGCAGAGAAGGTGCAGCCATCGGCGAGCGAGAACATCTTCTGGGCGATCTGTTCGGGGGTCCATTCGGAATAGCCGGGCTCATCGCGCTTGATGAACCAGGCGTTTTCGGCGAAGCGGCAGGCATCGAGGTACAACGGGATGCGATGGCGCGCGGTGATTTCGCGGACGGCTTCGAGGTTCGCCATCGATACGGGCTGGCCGCCGCCGGAATTGTTGGTGACGGTGATCATCACCAGCGGAACGCGCTCGCGGCCGGTTTCCAGAATCAGCCGCTCTAGCGCTTCGGCGTCCATATTGCCTTTGAACGGAAAACGCGCTTGCGTATCTTTGGCCGAGGGCAGCGGCAGATCCACGGCCTGGGCGCCCTGCGACTCGATGTTCGCGCGGGTGGTATCGAAATGGGTATTGTTGGGGACCACGTGTCCGGGCTTGCACAGGATGGAAAACAGGATACGTTCGGCGGCGCGTCCCTGGTGGGTGGGGATGGCGTGGCGGAAGCCGGTGAGTTTTCGGACGGCGCGTTCGAAGCGGTAGAAGCTCTCACTGCCCGCGTAGGATTCGTCGCCGCGCATCATCGCCGCCCACTGCTCGGTGGACATCGCGCTGGTGCCGGAATCGGTGAGCAGATCGATCAAAATATCGGAAGCGCGGATGCCGAATAAGTTGTAGCCGGCCTCGCGGAGATAGTGCTCACGCTGTTCGGGAGTGGTGCGGCGCAGAGGTTCGACGCTCTTGATCCGGAACGGCTCAATGATGGTGCGCACGTTCTTACGATAGCGCGCGCCCGTGAGGAGCGGCCGTTCCTTCCTTACGGGCGCGGCTCGGAACGATTAGCTGCGATCCACTTTCAGGTCGTTCTTCACGGAGAAGACTCCGAAGACGCCGTTGGCGCGGATACCGGCAATGTTCTTATCCATCTGACTGCTCACCACGCCTTCCAGCGTCACGTGGCCGTTGTCCACGATGATGTGGATGGACGGGTTGGCGCCCATGGCGTAGCGGTACAGGCCGCCGTAGTTAAAGATGGCGCGGTACGTGGCCCGGCGGATCTGATCGTCAAAGGGCGAAAGCGGCAGAACTTTGATCTCGTTCACTACCTGCCCCACTCCTTCAATATGCTTCACGGCCCGCTCGGCGTCGGATTTCAAAACCGGTCGAGTCACTTCGCCGTAGAGCGTCACGTTGCTGCCGTCGACGCGGTAAGCCAGACTGTCGAAAATGTTGTAGTAAGGCAGCATCACCAGTTGGTGGCGCACCTTGTCCGCGAGATTTCCCTCGGGTTTGCTGCCGGCCGAAAGCGCCAGCGCGCCGGCCGCCAGGGCCAGGGTAACCTTCCGAAGAATGCTTTGCATGGTATGTATCTCCTTCTCTCACTTGATCAGATGGTTAAGAGATCGCAAGGGTTGCCGGATGTTACAGATATTTACGGTGTAACCAAAGCGGGGCCCGATACGTAGGTGTGAATCCGGCCAAACGGGTAGAATTTAGCTTCGGACATGCTCGACTGGCGACATATATTCCGGCTGGTTCACGACAACATCGCGATTCTGTTCTTTGGCGTCGTCATCGCGGTATGCGGACTGGCATGGCTGATGATCGAGGCTTACCGGAGCCATCGCGGCCGCGACGAAATCTTCAAGCTGCGAAGCCGGATCAGCACGCTGGAGCGGGAGCGGGCGATGGCGGCGCTGGCGGTACCGACAACCGATCCCATGGTCTTGACGTCGCGCTGGGTGCGCGTTGGATCGGCTGCAACTACCACCGACGGCGGCTGCCTGGTGATGGTGGACCGCATACTCGCTCAGGAACGGCGAGTGGTGCTGACGCTGCGCGTGGATGGATACCCGGCTCTCAGCGGTCACAGCGCCGCGGCGGGTGAGCGGCTGGAGGTGCGTGGGAAGTACGGCTTGTACATACTTCAGGTGTTCAGCGTGGAAGGACTTCAATCGCAGTTGGCGGTGTGGCTGAGGAGTCATCATGCGGGGGCGGCGGGGTGAGAGCAGGGCCGGGGGGCCCTGTGGGGACCTGGGGGTCCGCCGTACTTAGTACGGTAGACTGAGCACAGTTCATGCATCACGGTAGGGTCGCATCATTTCTGCTTGGCGCATGGCTGGCCGGAAGCGTGCTCATGTGGGGGATAGCCTCACAGAGTCTGGGCGTGGTGGATGAAGCGATGAGCTCTCCGCCGGCGGGAGCGGGCAAGCTCATCCAGGCCATCGGCAGTGACAATGCGCGGGCGCTGCTGCGGTATTCGGCAGGGGAGCAGAATCGGTTTCTGTTCGAGTGGTGGGAGTTTGTGGAGATGGGGCTGGCGGTGGCGCTAATCCTGACGCTAGTCCTGGGATTGAAAAGCCGACTGCTGGCGGGCCTTACCACGGGGATGCTGCTGCTGGTGCTGTTTGCGCACTTTCGCGTAACGGTGGAGCTGGCGTGGCTGGGCAGATCCATTGAATTCGTTCACACGGCCGGCGAAGCGCTGGAGCGCGATCAGTTCTGGCGGCTGCACACGGTGTACGCGGCGATTGAGGCTGTCAAGCTGCTGCTAGGCGCGGCGGTGGGAATTCTACTTTTTACGATGCGACGCCGCCGGGCCGCTGTCCGCAAAGAAATCAACGTGGTCGATCACGCCAACCACGGCCATGTCAATCGGTGATTCGGGACGCCCGACGCTGGTCATGGCGCTGAAACCTTCAGTGACCAGCAACACTTGATCTCCGACGCCGGCATCCACGGCGTCGAAAGCGATCACGGCGTCGCCGCGATCCGTGCCGTCGAGATTCAAGGGCTGCACCAGCAAAGCTTTTCGTCCCACGTGGCTGGCATGCTTGTGGGTGGAGACCACTTCGCCGATGACGCGGGCGATCAGCATGGCGGCTTCCGATTCAAATGGATCGAATCCACTACGCCGACGATGGTGGCGTCGACGGGAACTTCGTCAGGCAGGAAGGGAAAGCTGGATTCTTTTCCGCGGCACCAGTAGATCAGCTCGCCGGCGCCGGAGCCGGTGGAATCCAGCGCGACGAATTGCTTTCCGGTGGGGTGGCCTTCGGGTGTCAGCGGCTGGACCATCAAGAGCCGGAGACTCTTCAAATTGGGATCCTTGACTGTGGAGACGACGCATCCGGTTACGCGACCCAGAAACATACGCGCCTCAACTGTCCAAGGTGACGGTATCGACGATGCCCACGATACTCGCGTCGACGGGACAATCTTTGCAGCCCTCGGCCATGCGCGCGGAGCTGCCTGAAACCACCAGGACGGTTTCCTTGGCGCCGGCGCCGACGCTATCCACGGCTACGACGTAGCCGGATTCATCCTTGCCGTCGGGTGCGACGTAACGCAGCACCAGGAGCTTGAAACCTTCGAGGCGCGGATCCTTGCGGGTGGCGACGACGGTGCCCACGACGCGGGCGAGAATCATGCGAGCCTACTTCGCACTCGCGGCAGCTTTGCCGATGGGGAGCACGTCTTCAAGACTGGGATGCGGGCGCGGGATCACGTGGACCGCGATCAACTCGCCGACACGGCGGGCGGCGGCGGCGCCGGCGTCGGTGGCCGCGCGAACGGCGGCCACGTCCCCGCGCACCAGGGCCGTGACATAACCCGAGCCGATCTTCTCCCAGCCCACCACGCGGACGTTGGCCGCTTTCACCATGGCGTCGGCGGCTTCAATCATGGCCACCAGACCGCGAGTCTCGATCATTCCCAGGGCTTCGCCCATTCGACCTCCTCTTACGCCAGCACGCCGCGGGCGCGCAATGCTTCGTCGATCACCGCGAGCAGCTCCTCGCGGGTCAATTGCAAACGTTCCGGCGGCTGGGCATCCTCGGCCACCACCGGATGGCCGGGCTCCATGCCCGCGCGCGACTGCACTCCATACCGGCCGCGCGAATCAAACAGCTTACCAACTTCATGCCGCGGCAGCGGCCGCGCTCCGCCGGCCAGCTCCGCCACCAGCGTAATCCGCGCGAAGTGCTCCACCGTTTCCATGCGGAAAAACGCCTGCCAGACGTCCGCGCCGTAGCAGACGGCGCCATGGTTCTCCATCAGCAGCGCGTCGTATTTAGGGATGTACTCGAGCATCCCGCGCGTGAGAGCGGGCGTGCCGGGAAGTCCGTATTCCGCCAGTGGAACCGAACCGAGGCCGATGATCACTTCCGGCAGCAGGGCCAGATTGAGCGGCCGGCCGGCGGCGGCGAAACCGGTGGCGACCGCCGGATGAGCGTGGACCACGCTGCGCACATCCGGACGCATCTCATAAATGGTGAGATGCATGGCGATCTCGGAAGTGCGCTCAAGCCGGCCCTCCAGCTTGTTGCCCAGGCAGTCGCAGATAATCAGGTCGTCTTCCGCCAGCTGGCCTTTGCAAACACCAGTCGGCGTACAGAGCAAGCGATTGTCGTCCAGGCGGATGCTGATGTTACCGTCGTTGGCCGCAATCCACTCTTTTTGCCAGATCAGCTTGCCGACGGCGACGATGTCCTGGCGATACTCCTGTTCCGTTTTCGACATTCCGAAGTCCTGATTGTAGCAGTCAGGGGACGTATCTGGGTTGCCGCCCGGCATGCCATGGATCGTAATGCAGCGAGAACCGAAGACGCTCTGAAGTGGGCGGGTGGCTGTAGAACCAGAAGACCGCGAGCGGGCTTGGATCGGGAGGATCGAGATCGGTTTCACCCTCGATCTGGAAGGCCTGAGCGGCGGCTTGACCGGCGTCGGGAACAACTCCATGAGTCACTTCGAGCGAG
>JAYTVY010000505.1:0-10547 GCA_043743755.1 Bryobacterales bacterium
TGGATGGAAAGTGCGCGGCGCGGGGGCGGAAGGCGTCCTCCCAGGCTTGGCCTGCAGGTCCTCCACATTCACTTCCTTGCTGATCTTTCCCCGGTTCGGCTCTTTTTGAGTCAGCTGTAGAGGCGGAGCGATCAGCGGAACCGCCTTGTGAATATTCACCGCCACTTGCGTGGGATTGGATTGAATTCCCGTGTCCAGCCCCAGCAGCGCCACCAAGCACGATAGCAGCACCAGGTGAACCACCACCGACCAGATGCCGGCCCGCAGGTAGTGCGGCGGCTCCTGGACTTTGTGCCAGTCCAGCAGGAGATCGGGACCGGAATCCACCTGGGTGTGCATGAACGGAACTTTTAAGACGCCGGCCGGAGGGCCGTGGTTGCTCTAGGTGCGGGGCTGTAATTGCCGGGCGATTAAATTCGTGTGCTCCTCGATTTTAGCAAGGATCGCCAGCGCCAATTCCAGCGCGCGCAGGCCTTCGGCTCCAGAACACCGCGGCGGTTGGCGTGTAGCCGCGGAATGCAGGAAGGCTTCCAACTCGAGCTTGAGAGGCTCATCCTTGACTACCGGAAGCTGTTCGAAGCCGATTCGCCGGTCCTCGGAAACCGTGAAAGCCACCGCGTCTTGCCGCTGGTAATCGAGCGATATGTACTGGTGCGGCTGGAACAAGCGCAGCTTCCGGACCCGTTCGGTGGAGACCCGGCTGGCGGTTAGATTGGCGATGCAACCGTCCGGGAATTCCAGGCGAACGTTGGCGATATCGGCCTTCTCGGACAAAACCGGAATGCCCGCCGCGCGGATCTCAATGGGCTGGGAATTGGTCAGGGCCAGAAGAATGTCGAGGTCGTGAATCATTAAATCCAGAACCACGTCCACGTCCAAGCTGCGCGGGCTGAATACGCTGAGCCGGTGAATCTCGAAGAACAGGGGACGATTCACCATCTTCGTGAGTGCGGCTACCGCCGGGTTGTAGCGTTCCAAATGGCCCACCTGGAGCATGCGCCCGCTGCGCCCGGCGGATTCCACCAGAAGCCGTGCACTCTCAAGGTCCGCCGCGATGGGCTTTTCCATGAGTACGTCGATCCCGGCATCGAGCAGAGCGCAGCCCACCTCGGCGTGATACAACGTGGGAACGGCCACCACCGCGGCGTCGATTTTGCCGGCCAGTTCCGCCAGCGCCAGCGAAGGGACGCCAAACTCGCCGGCGGCCGCAGCGGCGCGCGCGGGATCGGTATCCACGATGGCCGTGAGCTCGGAATCGGGAAGCTGGCGAAGGACGCGCAGATGGTTACGGCCGAAGGCGCCTACGCCCACGACGGCGGTACGGATTCTGTTCAAACCACCAGGTTAGCATGATAAACTTACAGCAGTTTCCCCAGGAAAAATCCATGAATCGATTCTTTCTCTCCCTGTGCCTGCTGCTAGGTTTCGTTGGTCTGGTCCCGGCCCAGCAGCCCCCGCTTCTCGACCGCGAACTGTTCTTCGGCGACCCTGAAATCAGCGGTGCGCAGATCTCGCCCAACGGCGCCTATATCGCTTTCTCCAAGCCCTACAACAACACTCGCAACGTCTGGGTGAAGCGCACCGAGGAACCTTTCTCCGCGGCCCGGCCCATCACGGCCGATACCAAACGTCCTATCCCGGCATTCTTCTGGAGCCGCGACAGCAAGTACATCCTCTATGTGCAGGATCAGGGCGGCGACGAGAATTTCAACGTCTACGCGGTGGACCCCGCGGTTAAGCCCGCCGCCGGCGCCGATGTTCCCGCGGCGCGCAATCTCACCGATCTGAAGGGCGTGCGGGTGCAGATATTTTCCATTCCGCGCAACGATGCCGACACCCTCTACATCGGATTGAACGACCGCGACAAGGCCTGGCACGACCTTTACCGATTGAAAATCTCCACCGGCGAGCGCACGCTGCTGCGCAAGAACACCGATCGCGTGGTGAGCTGGATCTTCGACAACAAAGAGCAGCTGCGCCTGGCGGCCCGATCGGCGGACAACGGCGACACGGAAATTCTCCGCGTCGACCCGGACAAATTCACCAAGATCTACTCCTGCGACGTTCTGGAAAGCTGCGATCCGATCCGGTTTGACAAGGAAAACAAGCGCGTCTACATTGAGACCAATAAAGGCGACAACGATCTGGCGGAACTCGCGCTGCTGGATCCCGCTACCGGAAAGACGGAGAGCGTGGAGTCCGATCCGCTGAAGCACGTGGATTTCGGCGGCGCCATTTTCTCAGACCTCACCGACGAGATAGTGGCCACGCAGTACATCGACGATCGGCGCCGCATCAACTGGAAGAACAAAGCCTATGAAGCGGACTATCGCTTCTTGACGGGCAAGCTGCCCGGCAAGGAATTGAGCTTCGGGTCGCACACCAAGGACGAAAACGTCTGGCTGATTGCCGCGCGCAGCGACACCGAGCCCGGCGAAAGCTGGCTCTTTGACCGCAAGAGCCGCAAGCTGGCCCTGCAATACCGCATTCGGGAAAAGCTTCCACGCGATGCCATGGCTTCCATGGAAAGCGTACGCTACCCGTCGTCGGACGGCTTGACCATTCCGGCTTACCTCACCCTCCCCACAGGTGTACCGCACAAGAATCTGCCGGTAATCATCTTCCCGCATGGCGGTCCTTGGGCCCGCGATATGTGGGGCTACAATGGCTTCGCCCAGTTTCTGGCCAATCGCGGATACGCGGTGCTGTCGCCTAACTTCCGTTCTTCCACCGGCTACGGAAAGAAGTTCCTGAACTCCGGCAATCTCCAGTGGGGCGAAAAGATGCAGGACGACGTCACCTGGGGCGCAAAATATCTGATCGACAACGGCATTGCCGATCCCAAGCGGATCGGCATCATGGGGGGATCCTACGGAGGCTACGCGACCCTGGCAGGCGTGGCGTTCACCCCGGACATGTACGCCGCCGCGGTAGCCATTGTGGCGCCCTCGAATCTGATCACGCTGCTCGATTCCATCCCGCCCTATTGGGAAGCCGGACGCAAGATGTTCCACGTCCGCATGGGCGACCCTAACACGCCCGAAGGCAAGAAGCGGCTGGAGCGCCAGTCGCCGCTCAATTCCGCGGCCAAAATCAAGACTCCGCTGATGGTGGTGCAGGGCGCCAACGATCCCCGCGTCAATAAGCGCGAAGCGGACCAGATCGTGATCGCGCTGCGCGACCGCGGCTTCCCGGTGGAATACATTGTGGCTCCCGATGAAGGCCACGGCTTCCAGCGCCCCGTGAATAACATGGCTACTTTCGCGGCCGCCGAGAAGTTCCTGGCGAAGTATCTGGGCGGACGCTATCAGGAAGGCGCGACGCCGGAAGTGACCCTGCGGTTGAAGGAGATCACGGTGGATCCTAAGACTGTCACGCTGACGAAAGCAGTGGATTCCGCTTCCGTGGGCGCGCCTAAGCCCGCCTTCCCTCTGCATTCCGGCACCGACAAGTACAAGGTCAATCTGCAAATGGGTGCGCAATCGATGGCCCTGGAATCTTCTTCGGAAGTGAAGGAGGAGGACGGCCATTGGGTGGTTACCGATACCGCCAGTACGCCCATGGGCGAAGCCAAGGACAGCTCGGTTCTGGAGAAGGGCACGCTGTTCCTGCTGAAACGCAGCGTTACTCAGGGGAACGTGTCGATCCAGTTCGAGTTTAAGGACAACAAGGCCACCGGCCTGATGAAAATGGGTACCCAGGAGAAGCCGGTGTCGGTGGACGTCGGCGGTCCGATTTTCGGCGATTCACCCGGCGCCGCGCAGGTGATCGCCACGCTTCCGCTGGCGGAAGGCTACACCACCATGTTCCGGAACTTCGATCTGCAGAAGCAGAAGCCCAAGGTGCAGCGCCTGAACGTCACTGGGTCGGAGTCCGTCACTGTGCCCGCCGGCACTTTCGACGCGTTCAAAGCAGAGGTGAAGCCCGTGGACGGCGGCGCCGACTCCATGACGGTGTGGGTGGACAAGAACTCGCGCAAGGTGGTGAAGATGGAAGCGGTGATGGCTTCGATGGGCGGCGCCAAGCTGACCACGGAGCTGCTTAAGTAGCTGCCAGCCGGCGCACGGCTTCGACAATCAACTCCGGTTCGTCGAGTTGGATCCAGTGTCCGCTTCCGGCGGCGACGATGTGGATGGCGTTGGCCGCGATATTTGAGGTATCGCGGCGCGCCTCGGGACAATCGGCAGCCGTAATCAGAATCACCGGGACACCCTGCAGCGGCGCGGCGTGGATCATTTCGGCCGAGCTTTCAGGCAGGCCTTCCAGGTAGCGAGCCAGCGACTGGAATGACTTCGGGTTGGACCAGTGCGACGCTATGTGCGGCCAGACTTCGCGCGGCAGTTTACCCACTTCGGCGGCCAGCCTCTGGGTGACGCCGGCTCCGCGTCCGCTCGAAGCGCGCGCCGCGAGCCTGGGAAGGAATCGCTGTCCGCGAGTGAGCAGCGCCAGGCTGAAGCGGACCACGCCCAAGTGGGCCAGCAGCGCGCCGCGCCGGGAAAGACGCGCGCCGCGTGCCAGCGTGGATAGCTGCTGTTCATCCGGGTTGTCCCATTCGGACGGATGCAGCGGGTCCACTAATACCAATCCGGAGGTGAGCTCGGGATAATCGGCGGCGAAGCGGCGCGCTACCAGGCCGCCGAATGAGTGCGCCACCAGAATGTAGGGTGGCGGGATCTGGCCGGCAGCCAGCGCCGCGTGCAGGTCGCGGGCAAGTTGCGAGGGAGTGCAAGCGAGACCCGATGCGTCGCTCCAGCCCAGCCCCGCGCGATCATAGCTCACCACCCGCGCGAATTCCGCAATGCGCGGCTGCACCAGCGCCCAGCTCAACGATGTGGCCGCGATGCCAGCCTCCAGGATGACGATGGGACCATCTTCTCCGGTCTCGTTAAGATGCAGACGGCGGCCTCCCACGCCGATCATCCGGCCGCTGGGCGGATAGCGTCGGCGGTCACGGCGCAGGCTGGTCGCCTGGTACAGCCATCCCCCGGCGAGGATCGCGGCCACGATGAGAAAGGCGGCGATCAATCGGAGACAGCCACTTCGCCCGGAACAATCTTGCGGGTCCGGGGCAGGGTTCCACGCCTTGCCAGAAGTCCGAAGAAAGCCAGGACGGCCAGGAAGGCGGCCAGCTTCAGCGCATCCCCCGCGCGCGAACGCGGCAGCGCGATCCACAGCAGACCGAGGACCGGCTGCGCGAAGCACACGGCCCAGACGGTTCCGTAGAAATAGCGCCGCTCATCGCCTTCGCCTTTGGTGGAGCGCTGTACGCGCGGCAGCAGGCCCAGTGCCCCTAGCGTCCAGAAGGTCCCGGCGATGGGAAAGTACGCCGCTTGATAGATTTGCTGCAGCCGCCACGTGCCGGTGAAGAGAGCCTCGGCCAGTCCGGCGATGTTTAGCACCGCGTAAGTCACCAGCTCGCTCCAGGCCAGCGTGTAGCAGACGCGCCGGTAGATGGGATTGGGGCGGTCCTCCGTGAATCGGATGATGTAGGGGCGAGGCTCGACGCCTGGGAGCTTGCCGAAGAGGCCGGCGATGCCGGTGCCGAGGATGACGATGCCGAGCCACAGCGCCATCTGGCGGTCAAACCCGTGCGCGAAGAGGCGAAACGTGATGGGACCCGGGGCGAGGTAGAAGACCGCGATCCAGATGGGCCAGTGGGAGAGGCGGTAATGAATTTTGTTGCGGTCGCGGATTTTGCGCTGGCCGGCGAATTCGATCTTGACGGCGGTGGGCAAGCTTTTAGTTTAACGGGATCTCGCGGGGGGGGCTCTTCAGATATGTAGCTCTTGAGTTGATGGGTGGTAATCGGAGTGCTCGATGAAGGAGGCCAGGGTTTGGCGCTTGAGGTCGTTGGTGTGATAGGCAATGGTCACGCGCAGGCCAAGCTTGCCGGGATGCTTGAGAATGTAATGGGAACCTGTGGTGTGGTGAACGAAAAAACCCGCTCGCTGCAGGGCGCGAATGACTTCTTTGGGTTTGAGAGCAGGGAGTTTCCGGCTCATGCGGGTCTAAGGAAGAGCGACGGCAATCTCCTCTTTTACTGGATCTTCCCGGAGCTTGACGTCAGGCGGCGCGGGCAGGCCGTCCTTGCGCAGGCTCTCTAAATAACCGCGAATCGCGTCGCGCACCATGTCGCGTGCCTCATCCAAGGTATCGCCTTCCGTTACCAAGCCGGGCAGAGCCGGGCAGGTGGCAACGAAGCCGCCTTCTTCTGCTGGCTCGAATAGCACGGTATAGCGACGTTCGGAAGACATTGGGTGCCTGTGTTGATTTATAGGATACGTTGACAGGTACAGAGGATTCCGGTTCGGACAAGGCCCTTATCTTAGCCGCGGCTGATCCCTTCGACCGGGAGGAGGCGGACGCGGGGGAGTCCGCGCGGGGCAGGGGCCCCGCCGTACCGGTACCATGGGGTTATCCACTTCGACTTTTTCTACACGGGGTGCGTCTTTAGAAACGGAGCCGAAATTTGATATTTCGGGAGGTTGAGGACCGCGACCTGATCGCGAAGGCGCGACGGGGGCAGGTGGACGCCTACAACGTCCTCGTGTCTCGTTGGGAGAGGCGTATCTTCAATTATCTCTATCGCCTGGTGGGCGAGCGCGAAGACGCGCTGGACCTCAGCCAGGATGTATTTTTAAAGGCTTATCAGAACCTGCGGAAGCTTGAGGATCCGGGGAAGTTCGCAAGCTGGCTGTTCCGGATCGCACACAATGAGGCGTATTCGCTGCTACGAAAGAACCGGCCGGACGCGGAATTGCCGCCTGAACGCGGCGACAGCTCCGGCGGCCGGATGTTTCCGGTGGAGTTGTCGCTGGCGGTGCAATCGGCGCTGGGCCGGTTGAGCGAGGACCAGCGTGAGGCGGTGCTTCTGAAGGTCTATCAGGGGTTCAAGTTCGAAGAGATGGCGGAGATTCTGAGTTGCCCGGTTTCCACGGTGAAATCGCGATTGTATACGGCGCTCGATCTTCTGAAAGACATTCTGGCTCCGGTAAAGATGCGGGAAGAAAGCCGGCCCGCGGAGGGACTTTAGGTATGGGCTGCTCGACGGTGGATTTGAAGGCATACGCGCTGGGTGAAACGGACCCGCGCGAAAAGGGCTCGGTGGAAGGCCACGTGGCGGCGTGCGGGGATTGCCGCGAGGAACTGGACCGTCTGCGGTTCACGCACACGGCGCTGGCCGCGCTGCCGGATGAAGAAGTGCCGCAGCGGATCGCGTTCGTATCGGACAAGGTGTTCGAGCCGCGCTGGTGGCAATTGTGGCGCTCCGGTCCCGCGATGGGGTTCGCGTCGGCGGCGCTGGTGGCCTGCGCAATTCTGGCGCATGGCTGGATGCGCCCGGTAGTGGTGAACTCGACGGGTGTGGATCAAGCCAAGATGGAACAGCGGATTCAGGACGAGGTGGGGCGGCGCGTGGATTCCGCGGTGGCCCGATCGGTAGCCGCCAGCGAGCAGCGCCAGGGCCAGGAGACGGCGCGGCTGCTGGCAGCGGCCGAGAAGCGCTCTGATTTCCAGCGCCGGTCGGATTTGATGGCCGCGCAAGAGACCGTTAAGTATTACGCCAAACAGATGGGCCGCCTGATGGTAGCCAGCAATGACGCGGGCGGGTCAGAGGTCCGGCAATGACGCACTGGCTGGCCATTGCCGCGCTGCTGGCAGGCTCGGCTGCAAGCGTGCCGGCCGGGGATAAATCGAAAGTTAGCCGCGCCACCATCGCGGACGCGGAAAAGAACCTGGACAAGGGCCTGCTGGGCGTCTGGCCGGATGACCGGGCGAACCTGGTAGGACTGACGCAAGGGCTGTACATCGGCGGTTATGGGGCGGTGTTCACAGGCGAGATCGATCTGGCGCCCTCCGGCGGCATCACGCCGTTTCATCCGGAGATCACCAAAGACGAGGCCATGCGCACGCATACCAAGAAAGTGCAGCGTCTGCCCCGGCTGAAGGAAGCCATGCGCGATCTGCTGATCTCTATCGCCGCAGCGCTCGATACGGTGCCTCCCGACGAGCAAATCACGCTGGGGCTGTCCCTGCTGATATGGCGGGGAGAAACCACGTCGGGGCTGCCGGCGCAGATCGTGATGCACGCTCCCAAGAAGACGCTGCTCGCGCTGCGCGCCGACAAAGCCGCGCTGGCCACCGCCGTGACCATGGAAGAGTTCTAGCGCGATGCGGCTGGGCGAGATCCTGCTCGACAAGGGCCTGATCAGTTCCGAGGACCTGGAGAAGGCGCTCGAGCTACAGAAAGAGCGCGGCGACAAGATCGGCAAGACGCTGGTGGACATGGGCTTCGTGGCCATGCGCGATGTGCTGGCGGCGCTCTCGGAACAATTAAAGCTGGCGCTGGTGACCATCGACGGTCCGCCTCCGGTGTCGCCGGAAACCGAATCGCTGTCGCCCCGGTTCCTGCGCCAGTTCCGCTGTATGCCGGTGGGCCGCGAGGACCACACGATTACGCTGGCGATGGCCGATCCCCTCGACGTCGAAACGCTGGCGGCGGTTCGCAACACCACCGGCTTAAAAGTATCGCCGGTGTTGGCGGCCGAGCAAGAGATCCTGGACGCCATCGATAAATATTACGGCGACATCGCGCGGCCGGAAGGCGACGTAGACGCCAATGAAGCGCAGGCCTCCGAGGATCTGGAACATCTGCGCGACATGGCGAGTGAAGCGCCGGTGATCCGCCTGGTGAATGCCATCATAGCCCTGGCCGTGGAGAAACGGGCCAGCGATATTCATCTGGAGCCTTTCGAGAAGGTCTTCCGCATCCGGTTTCGAATCGACGGCGTGCTGTATGACCAGGAAGCGCCGCCGCGCGAGATGAAAGCCGCCATGATTTCGCGCGTCAAGCTGATGGCCAAGTTGAACATCGCCGAGCGACGGCTCCCCCAGGATGGCCGCATCAAGATCAAGACCATGGGCCGCGAAGTGGATTTGCGCGTTTCCACGCTGCCCACGCTTTATGGCGAGAGCGTGGTCATGCGCTTGCTGGATCGCTCCGCCGGAGATTTCTACGATCTGCGGCGGCTCGGATTCGACGAGCACATGCTGGAGCGCATGGAATACTACACCTCCCTGCCGCACGGGATCTTTCTGGTAACCGGGCCCACGGGAAGCGGTAAATCCACCACGCTCTATTCCGCTTTGAAGCGCATCAATCAAAGCGACAAGAAGATCATCACGATTGAGGACCCGGTGGAATACCAGATGGACGGGATCAACCAGATCCACGTCAATCCGCAAATCGGGCTGACGTTCGCCTCGGGCCTGCGGCATATCGTGCGTCAGGATCCGGATGTCATCATGGTGGGCGAAATCCGCGATCGCGAGACGGCCGATGTCGCTATCCGGTCATCGCTCACGGGACACTTCGTCTACTCGACTCTGCACACCAATGACGCGCCCAGCGCCATTACCCGGCTGACCGACATGGGCGTGGAGAATTATCTGATCACATCGTCGCTGGTGGCGGTGCTGGCGCAACGGCTGGTGCGCACCATTTGCTCCAAGTGCAAGGAGCGCGCCGGGATGCGGATGGCGCCGGACGGGCAGGAAGTGGAATCCTGGCGCGGCCGCGGATGCGATGCGTGCTTCGGCTCCGGCTATACCGGCCGCAAGGGCATCTTCGAGCTGATGGAGCTGAATGACGAGCTGCGCAAGATGATCATGCGGAATGAGGACGCCCAAACCATCACGGATGCCGCCCGCCGTCACGGCATGCGCAACCTGCGCGAGGACGGCTGGATGAAAGTCGGGATGGGCATGACCACCGCCGATGAAGTGATGCGAGTGACCCAGGAATTCTGATGACGGGCTTTCACTTCAAAGCGGTGGCGTCGGACGGCAAGCTCCGGACCGGCACTATCCATGCCGAGACGGATCGCTGGGTTGCGCAAGAGCTGAGGCGGCAGGGACTGACGCCGGTCTATGTGGGAGTGGAGCCCCAGAAGGGCTGGGACCTGAAACTGCCCACGTTCTCGCGCGGCAAGCGGCGGAGCGTGCTGCTGTTCACGCAGGAACTCTCCACGCTGCTCAATGCAGGCGTCCCGCTGGATCGCGCGCTGGCGATCACGGGCGAGCTCACGGAAGGGTCCGGATTCCGATTCATCGTGCTGGATGTGCTGCGCGTGGTGAAGGGCGGCAAGTCGCTGGCCGACAGTCTGCACACGCATCCCGAGTATTTCAGCGAGCTATTCATCAACATGGTGCGCGCAGGCGAGGCCAGCGGATCGCTGGCGGCGGTGTTTGAGCGGCTGTCGGAATTCGAGCGCACTCGCGACGATTTGCGCAGCTACATCGTCTCGTCGATGGTGTATCCGTGCCTGCTGGCGCTGGTGGGCACCGGCTCCATCCTGATCCTGATGAATTTCGTGGTGCCCCGGTTCGCCAGTGTGTTCGAACAATCGCGCATGGAGATGCCCCTGCCCACCAAGATGCTGGTGGAGACCAGCCACATCCTGAACACCTACGGCTGGATCGGGTTGATCGGGCTGGTGACATTCGTTGTGGCGGGGCAGTTCTATATCCGGACGGCTGCCGGGCGCTTG
>JAYTVY010000506.1:0-4919 GCA_043743755.1 Bryobacterales bacterium
GTTTCGCTCCCTCACGGTCGCGGCTCGGCGAGTGGATCTGAGCCGCGCGCGTCAGCAAGCGTGTGGTATGTCCTGCCAGGCCATTGTCGCCCCTCACCATCATCTGATAGACTCGTCTTAATTCTTCGGAAAGAAGGTGCTTCGTGAGTTCCAGGAAAGAACCAGGTTCCAGAAAAGTCTCCAAGAAGTCGCGCTTTTCACGGCGTGGCTTTCTGGCCGGCATGGGCATCACCAGCGGCGCTCTTACCACGGGCGTTTTGACGCCCGACGCGGAAGCGCAATCGGCCGCCGTATCCGGACCGGGCGAGGTCCCCATTACGCTCCAGATCAACGGCAAAGCCCGCTCGCTTTCGGTTGAGCCGCGCACCACGCTGCTGGACGCGATGCGCCACCGGCTGGGTCTGACGGCCGCCAAGCGCGTCTGCGACCGCGGCACTTGCGGCGCGTGTACCGTCATCGTGGACGGCAAGGTGATGTACAGCTGTACGGTGCTGGCCATCGACGCCCAGGCCCGCAAGATCGAGACGCTGGAAGGCATCTCCGAAGGCCGCAAGCCGCATCCAGTATCGGTGGCGTTCGTCAACAACGACGCACAACAGTGCGGCTACTGCACGCCGGGATTCGTGGTGGCCTCCAAGAATTTCCTGGACCATCATCCCAATCCCACCGAAGAAGACGTGAAGAAGGGACTCGGCGGAAACCTTTGCCGCTGTGGCACTTACATGGGAATCCGTAAAGCGGTACTCGAAGCCGCCACTCAAATGCGAGGGGGACGCAATGCCTGATTATTCCTGGCCACCCATGGACAAACGGCGGGTGATGGGCAAGCGCCTGAACCGGCTGGACGGCATCGTGAAATCCACCGGCGCCGCGAAATACAATTCCGATTACCTTCCCGACGGATTGCTGCACGCCGTGCTGCTCACCTCTCCCTACGCGCACGCCAAAATCAAGAGCATCGATACCGCCGCAGCCGAAGCGCTGCCCGGAGTTACCAAGGTGCGCGTCATTAGCCCGCCCGGCACGGAGCTGAATTGGGCCGGGGCCGAGATCGCCGTGGCCGCGGCCACTACCGAAGAAGCCGCACGCGATGCGGTCCGCCTGATTAAGGTTGATTACGAAGTGCTCCCGCACGTTGTGCTGGAGCAGGATCTGTCCAAAGTCGGCAACCGCGCGAAGCCCGCGGGCGAGCAGACTACCGGCGATCCCGAAAAGGCGTTTTCAGAAGCCGACGTGATATCGGAGGGCTCCTACGGTATTCCGGTGATAACGCACTGCTGCCTGGAGCCGCACGGACAGACCATAGCCTGGAAGAACGACAAGGTGGAGTATTGGCCGTCCACCCAGAACGTCTCCGGCATTGGCGGCGACCTTGGCCGTCTAATCAACGTGCCAGCCGCCAACATCCACGTCCAGATGGATTATATGGGCGGCGGATTCGGCAGCAAGTTTCCCGCCGACGCCTGGGGCGCTCAGTGCGCCAACTTATCGAAAGAGAGCGGAGGCCGGCCCGTGAAGTTGTTCCTCGACCGGGCCACCGAGCTGACCATCGCCGGCAATCGCCCGTCGGTTTTCTCAAAGATCAAAGTGGGCGCCACGAAGGACGGCACGCTAACCGTTTGGCAATCGGAAACCTGGGCCACCGGCGGACTAGGCGGCGGCGGCCTCAACGCCACGCTATTTCCTTACGTTTTCAGCAACGTTCCCAATAAGCGCGTGAACCATACGGCGGTCTCGATCAACGCCGGCGGCGCGCGTGCGTGGCGCGCCCCGAATCATCCGCAGGTCAGCTATATCACTTGCTCGGCTTTGGAGGATCTGGCGGCCAAACTGAACATGGATCCGCTCGATTTCTTCCTGAAGAATCTGGCGTACACGTCGCGTCCTGGAGTCTACAAGTCGCAGCTCCAGAAAGGTGCGGAGCTGATCGACTGGAAAAAGAACTGGCATCCGCGCGGCGATTCGGGCAAGGGTCCCATCAAGCGCGGCCTCGGCCTCGGCATCAACACCTGGGGCGGCGCGGGACACGCCAGCGATTGCCGATCCACCATTCATCCGGATGGCTCGGTGGAAATCGAGCTGGCCTCGCAGGATCTGGGCACCGCCACTCGCACCATGATCGCCATGATCGCCGCCGAAACTTTCGGCCTGCCGGTAACCGCGATCAAAGTCAAGCTGGGCGATTCCTCGTATCCGAACTCCGGCGCGTCCGGCGGCTCCACTACCATTGGCGGCGTCACGTCATCGACCCGCAAAGCCACGGTGAACGCGCTCGACAAGCTGTTCGAAGTGGTGGCGCAAGCGCTCGGCGTCACGCCGCAGGACCTGGAAGCCGTGGATCAGCGCATCAGCGTGAAAGGCAATCCCGATAAAGGCATGAGTTGGGATCAAGCCTGCCAGAAGCTGGGCGTGAATTCCATTTCCGAAATGGGCAAGAACGATCCGCGCCAGGCGCCAAAGGAAGGCCTGAACACCGGCGGCGTGGGCGGCATCGTGATGGCCGACGTTTCGGTTGACGTGGAAACCGGCGTCGTGAAGATGAACAAACTGGTTGCCGTGCAGGATTGCGGCCTGGTTGTGAATCCGAAGACGGCTGAAAGCCAGGTGTACGGCGCGGGCATCATGAGCGTGTGCGCGGCGCTGATGGAAGAGCGCATCATGGACCAGCAGACCGGCACGGTGCTTAACCCCGACATGGAGTTCTATAAGCTCGCCGGTATCGGCGATATCGGCGAGATCATCGTGCATATGGACATCGCGCCGGAACACGACAAGCGCGGTGTGGTGGGTCTGGGCGAGCCGCCCGCTATCGGAGGCGTTGCGGCGATCGGCAATGCCGTGGCCAACGCGATCGGGGTGCGGGTGCCTATGCTCCCGTTAACGCCAATGCGCGTGCTGGCCGCCCTCGAAAGGAGGACCGCGTAAATGCAAACCTTCGAATACGCCAATCCCGCGACACTCAAAGAGGCGCTCGGCCTGCTGGGATCGCATTGGGGCGAGGCCGACGTGCTGGCCGGCGGCACGGACCTGATCAGCCTCATGAAAGATTACGTCCAGACGCCGAAGCGAGTGGTCGGCATCAAGGGCATTAAAGAACTCGGCGGCATCCGCCATTCCGCGCAAGGAACCCGCATCGGCGCTACCGTCACCTTTGACGAGCTGGCTTCAGACAAGGCGCTGCGTACCGAATATCCCGCGCTGTACGCCGCCGTCATGGGCGTTAGCAGCCCGCAGATCCGCAATATGGGTACCGCGGGCGGCGATCTCTGCCAGCGCCCGCGCTGCTGGTATTTCCGGCAGGGCTACGGCGTGCTCGCGATGAAGGACGGCGGGACGCTGGTTACCAATGGCGATAACCGCTATCACGCGATTTTCCCGAATGGCCCGGCGTACTTCGTCAGCGCGTCCAGTCTGGGTCCGGCGCTGGTGGCCCTCGGCGCAAAGGTGAAGCTGGTTTCGGCAAGCGGAAGCCGCATTGTCCCAGTAGAGAAATTCTTCGTAGCACCGCAGACGGATGTGGCTCGCGAAATCGCTCTGCTGCCGAATGAGATCCTGACCGAGATCGTGATTCCGTCCGCGCATGGCGTTAAAAATGCCACCTACGAGGTGCGCCACAAGGAAGCGCTCGATTGGCCGCTGGTGACCGCGTCGGTCGCTCTCACCATGCAAGGCAGCACGGTGAGATCCGCGCGCATCGTCCTCGGGCATGTCGCCCCGACGCCATATGCCGCCTCGCAGGCCGAGCAAGCGCTGTCCGGTAAGGCCTTGAGCGACGCCAACATCCAAAGCGCTTCGGAGGCAGCGGTCGCCGGCGCCCAGCCACTCAGCCAAAACGGCTACAAGGTACAGTTAGCGCGGGTAGCTGTTAAGCGCGCGCTGCTGGCCGCGGCCGGACGCGCATGAATCCCGGACTCGACCGCGAGCGCTCGTCTCTAACGCGCCTCGACGACGACCGCTGCGATAACCTCCGCTGGAAAGGCATGTACGTCGAGGCGGAATGGGACCCCTCGGTCCCGCATTCAGGCGACGGCCTTTTCTGGTGCCACAAAACACAGCAATGCGTCGGCCCCGATGGCAAGCTAGTCGACGATTACGAATGCAACCCGTCGCGGAAGTGCTACAACCCGTTCTGATTGTTCGCCCATTCCTGGTGCTAAACTAGAAGTGCACACAGGAGCACCAAATGAAGTCCATATTTTTCGCGGCCTCGGCACTGTCCGTCGCTTCCCTCGCCTTCGCGGGCAGCCTTCCTACCACCAGCCTCCACGGCGAATACATTGAAGCTCGCACAGCCGATGTCTACACCGGCCCATGCTTCGCCAATTCCGAAGTCGGCCTTGCCGGCGACCTCGCCGTTATGGGATGGAAAATCGAAAAGGGCAGCTTCCAGGGCGTGAACCTGGACGGCCTGTCCGTGATGGGTGTTCTGCGCGCCAGCGGCACGCTTGGCGACGTCACTGCGCCAGTGTATCCAGTGAAGTCGGTCCTGGTGATCGATGACCGTGCCAATGCCGAGCAGCGTCTCGCCTTGAGAGCATTCGCCCAGCGCATGGCCGGCAAGCTTCTCGCGGACGTAGTCCGGGTAGAGTATCAGACCATCGAGCTGGCGGTGGCCGGCGAAAATATCCACAGCGCCCGCGCGACGATGACTGCCGGAAATATGGTGAAGCTGCAAACGCGCGCGCTCAGCGAGACGGATCAGATCTGTCACAACGAGGGGGTCTGGTACCAACCGCTCGCCGAGACCGATCACGCCATGCCCGCATACACCGTCGCCAACGATTACAGCGGCAAGGGTCTGGGCACCGTGTGGAACTACACCGGCAACCGCGGCTCCTTCATAGGCACCTTCCACCTATCCGAATAGCACCGTACGGCGGTCCCCCTGGACCGCGCGGAGCCCCCGGCTCCGCTATTCA
>JAYTVY010000507.1:0-4420 GCA_043743755.1 Bryobacterales bacterium
CCTGGATATTCTGATCCCGCATCAGGCCAACCGGCGCATCATCACGGCCGCGGCCGAGCGCCTGGGACTTCCGTGCGAGCGCGTCCTGATCAACATTGACCGCTACGGCAACACCACCGCCGGCACCATCCCGCTAGCCACCCGCGACGCTGTCGCCACCGGGAAACTCAAGAAGGGCAGTCTGGTGATGTTCGCGGCCGTCGGGGCCGGCTACACCGTCGGCGCCAACCTCTGGCGCTGGGAGTAACCAGGCGTTATTCTGTAGGTATGCAGCCACTCGAAAAGCTCGAGGACTGGGACGACTTCACAGCCACCCGGTACGACCCGAATCGAAAGGCCGAGGATTTCCGCCGTTACGACGATGCCGCGCCCTCGGGCGTGAAGGAGTTCTACCGTCAGAACCACACGTTCCAAACGCGCGAATTCGTGCTGGAGAAAAAGCGCCAGTACCTCGCGAAACAGAAACGCCAGATGGGAATCTGGGAGGCGCTGGATTACCTGAATACGCTGGTGGACGAAAGCGATCCCGATACCGATCTCTCGCAGATCCAGCACAACCTGCAGACCTCGGAGGCGATTCGCCGCGACGGCCATCCCCGCTGGTTCGTGCTGGCGGGATTGATTCATGACCTGGGCAAGGTGCTGTGTTTGTATGGCGAGCCGCAGTGGGCGGTGGTGGGCGACACGTTTCCAGTGGGCTGCGCGTGGAGCGACCGCATCGTTTTTCCCGAATTCTTCCGCGATAATCCGGACGCGAAGGTGCCCGAGTACCAGACGCGCCTGGGAATCTATTCGGAAGGCTGCGGTCTGGACAAGGTCGACCTTTCGTTCGGACACGACGAATACCTGTATCACGTGGTGAAGGATTATCTCCCCGAGCCCGCGTTGTACATGATCCGCTACCACTCGTTCTATCCGGGGCACCGCGATGGCGCTTACGATCACCTGCTGAACCAGAACGACCGCGAGATGTTCGAATGGGTGCGCAAGTTTAACCCGTACGACCTGTACTCAAAGAGCGACGAAGCCCCGTCGCTGGACCAGGTGCGGCCTTATTATGAGGATCTGGTGGCCGAGTACTTTCCTAAAACTCTGAACTGGTAGCAGGCAAGTTAACACTCCGCCGCAGGCATCGTCCTTCCGAACGGAGGGTATTCAGATGCACAAACTTTTCATGGCCGCGGCTTTGCTCGCGGCATCCTTTCCGCTGGCTCAGGCCGGACCGCCGTTGATCTGTAATGCGTACGATATTGGCGCGGCGGCCTCGCTGCCCTGGGGCGGTAGCGGAAGCGGCTGGGACAATCCCGATCCCAAGTACGACGTCAAGAAGCTGGCGGCGGACACGCTCGCGCTGCTGGACAACAAAAGCCCCGTACTGGTGCGCATGGAGACCATGCGGCGCGCGGTGATCTACGGCGCGAACAATCACGACCAGGCGCGCGCGCTGCTCAGCGGATTGCGGGGGCGGGCGGCAAACGGCGGATCGGCGCTCGCGAACTTCGATTACGGATACATGCTGGCGTCCTTCAACCAGATGACGTGGCGCTACAAAGAGGACCTTGCGGGCGGCGTGGACGGCTACGAGTTTGTCAGCAAGGCGCTGGCTATCCAGCCGGACTCGGGCGAGATGCACTTCGCAGCGGCGATCATGGCGTCTTCCCCGCCCCGTCCGGCCGATCGCGACGAGCATCTACGCAAAGCCCGGGCCGCGAGCGGCGATGCGCTGCTGGCGCGGAATGTGGCCAGTCACTTCTAAAAGTGGAAGCGATAGCGAACCTGGGCGAAAATCTCGCGCGGGTTCGCGTAGTGAGTGCCGCCGAAGGTCTGGCTGGAGTCGAGCAGGAAGCGCCGGTTGGCGAGGTTGGTGGCGTTGACGGATACGGTCCAGTTCTCGCGCACTTGCTTGCCGGCCATCAGGTCCACCGTGGTGTGATGCGGGAGGTGGGCGGGTCCGCCGTTGTCGGCCAGGCCGGAGCCGTAGTTCACATTGCCGGACAGCCAGCTTCGGAGCGGAAGATTAGACTCGAAACCGGCGCTTAGAGTGTGCCGCTGGTCGTGGTCCAGGAGGAAGCGGCCGGCGGGCGGCGAGAAATCGGTAAGCCCGCCACTCACGGCGCCTTCGCCTTCAGCGCGCAAGTTGGCGTAGGCGACGTGGATGTCAGCGCGCTGGAACAGGCGCGGTGAGCGCAAGGTGACTTCCCAGCCGCGGATGCGCGCATGATCCACGGTTACGGGAAAGAAGATGTTTGAGTTGCCGAGCACGTTGTGATCGAAGAAGTTTCGCACGCGAGTGCTGAAGTGGCCGCCATCGAGAGTCAACCCGTGGAACGGAATCGCGACGCCGAACTGGCGCTCCTCATCGCGCTCGCCGCGCAGGGGTAGGAAATCGAAGCCTTGGTCCAAGGCGAAAGCCAGGATGGGACCGGAGACAGTGGAGAGCGGAGGCGCCTGATAATAGCGCCCGTAGAACGCGCGGAAAACCCAGTTCAGTTTTGGAATCCGCAAGGCTGCGCCCACGCGCGGGCTTACGGCGTTCTCGGAACGAGAGCCACCGAAGCGGGTGATGCGGACGCCGCCGGTGAGCGAGAGCCAGGGAGTGAGTGCATAGCGATCCTCGAGGAAGACCGCTTCAAGCGCTCCAGTGGAGCGCAATTTCTGACTGAGTGAAAGGCCGCTGCCGTCATTCGCCTGAAGTCCAAACGAATTGCTGTCGCGCTGCCCGAATGCGTAGACCCCGGCTCGCGCGTTGTGGGTTCGGGTGATAACGCTTAGTGAGACTTGACCGCCCGCATAGCTGGACGAGCGGTCCTCTTTCGCGGCGACACCCTCGTAATCGGCACGGTTGAAATGGTAGAACGGCGAGACTGTCAGCAGCGTGCTTGGCCTTAAGGAGCGCACCCACGAGAGGTTCACGAACGCATCGCTCTCGTGTTCGGCGTCGCTAGTGCCCGGCACCTGATAATAGTCGCGGCGCAGGGCCGTCACCAGGCGAAACTGGTCGCGGTTGTTGGGATTGAAGAACAGGGTTGCGAAGCCGCCGTATCCATTGGCGCGATCGTGAACCACTTGCGAGCCAGGGGTTTCCAGGCCCAGGTCTGTCCGGTTGCCGTTGGCGCTGAAGTACCAGGCGAAACGTTCGGTGTGGTTTCCGAAACTCACTTGATCGTTGGTTTGACGGAAGCTGCCGAAGCTGGCGGCGAGCTCGCCCTCGCGGTTGCGTTCAAAACCGGTGCGGGGAACGATGTTGAAGACGCCGTAAGCGCGGTCACCCCATTCGGCCGAGTAGCTGCCGCGCTGCGCTTCCAGATAATCGATGTCCATGGGATGGAACTGCGGGCCGACGTTGCTGGCGATGTTGGTGTTGGGCACGGGGACGCCGTCCACCGCCCAGGTAACCTGATGGCCGCCGCGCACATGCAACTGGTCATGGGTCATGAATGCGCCGGGCACGTAGTTGGTGATCATGGCGAGGCTGTTGGTGCGATCGGCGCCGGGCGTTTGCTCAATCTGCTTGCGAGTGATGGTGGCCGACGGCGTCATGGATTCGGGATCGATTCCCGAAGCGACGTCGGACACCTCCACCGATTGGCGGTGCGATTCCAGCGATAGCTGAAGATGGAGCAGCGGCGCGCTTCCGGATGCGACTGTAACGCGATCCGTGAGTGTGGCGAATCCTTCGCGGGCGATGGTGACTTCATACTGTCCCGCAGTGACGGCGGAGAAGGAGAATCCTCCGTCGGCGTCGGTTTCCGAATCACTGCTCCAGGCGGACGACTGCGGGCGCAGGGTGACATGCGCGGATTGCACAGGCCGGTGGCTGGGGTCATGAACGACGCCGCGCACGGTGCCGAAAATCGCCGCGGTGAGGGGTAGGAGGGCAAGCAGAATGATAGTGTAGGTGGATTTCACGATTTACACGCTTCCTTACGGGCGCGGCTCCGAAGGCCCTTGCAAAATGACAATGCGGATCAGGAGATGGAAGGGGGGCCGCGCTTATGGCGCGAGCGGCTGAACGAGACGCTGTAATGAGCGTCCATTTGCGCGTGGGCGGAGGGGTGGCTGGCGATAGAGGCAAAAAAGAGAGAAGCGGGACGCGCGGCAGCGGCGCTTGAATGTCCCGGCGCCGCGGTAGAGCCCGGGAACATGGGGCACTTAGGACGAACGCTCTGGAGCGCTCCGCCGGATTCCTCGGATTCATCCGGTGAAGTCATGGTGCAGTGATGCTTGCCATCTTTCCGGCAGCACGACGGCAGATTGGAATTGGCGTCCGCAACCAGGGCGGGGTTGATCAGCAAGAAGCCGAACAAGGCCAGCAGGAATAATGCGGATGCGCGGAGCATCGAGTCGATTGTACTATAGCTCCGATATCGGACAGTTCTCCCTTCCGCTTCTTGAGGTTTCTGTCATCCGGCCGGTTTCG
>JAYTVY010000508.1:0-15829 GCA_043743755.1 Bryobacterales bacterium
GCCAGCCGGTAGTTAAACTGCCAGTAGAAATCGTAGCGAGGCACGCGGAGCAGCGTTTCCAGATGTCCACCGGGACCCGCGATGGCATACTCGAAAGACTTCCCGCGAAGATGCATGTGCGGGAACAAGCTGAGCAGCGTTGCGTCATTGGGTAGCGTGCCCGAGACCTGGACGCGATATTCCGGATCGCCGGGCGGGATCGCGAAACGATCGTTGCCCATCTGCAGCGTCAGCACCGCCTGCCGCACGGGTTCTCGCGCGTAATTGATTGCCACTCGCGTGCGGTCCGCGGCAGCCTTTCCCGTGGCGGTGTAGTGAATCTGAATAACGATGTCCGAACCACCCTTGATCTTCTTAGCCATGCCGCCAGGCCAGCTGTCCGTGGAGTTGCCGGGCGTATAGACCATAAGGACATCGCTGGTTGTGAAGCTGCGCGGCAGCGAGAACGGGACTCCAACCGGAGAATCCCGCAGCCATGCGGAGCCCGGTTCGCGAATATAGACGACGGCATGGTGGACCACCGCGCGATTCGAGGGACGAACTTCCACTTGCTGGACCCAGCGGTCCTCGATGAGTCCCGAGCGCAGGATCAGGTACTGGTATTCAATATCGCCGCGGGCGGGGATCTGAAAATCGCGTGGTGGTTCGAAAACCGCGTCGGGCTTGCCGATGTTCCAGCCGGTGGGCCAGCGACGAGTAAGCGGAGTATCGTCAGGGTCGCCGGGAGGCGCTCCGGATTCGGCCCAGGCGGCGAGGGTATGGATCTCCGCAGTGGTAAGAGCACGATCGTTAGAGAAGTGGCCGTACCGCGGATCGGCGAACCAGGGCGGCATGCGGTGAGTGAGCGCGGCCTCGCGGATCGCTTTCGCCCAGGGACGTGTTTCGCGCAGAGTGATCAGCGGCATGGGACCGATCTCGCCGGCGCGATGGCATTGCTGGCAGCGGTTCTGAAGCACCGGGAGCACGTCGCGATAGAACGTGGGCGCGGTTTGGGCCCGAGCGGCGCCTGCAATGAGGATCAGCGCGCAGCCGAAGCCACGTATTTGTCGCGGCATTGGGTGGAGCAAAAGTAGAAGATCTCCCCGCCGACTTTCTCATGAAGGGAAGTGGCTGCGGGCGTGAAGGTACCGCAGACTGGATCGCGCTTTAGCTCACCGGTCAAAGGCAGGTCCTGCGCCGGTCCGCGGGGCGCCGGCGGTGGCGCCGAGGGCCGCAGCAGGTCGCTAAAGCCTTTCAAAACGATCCCGATCACGCCCCGCACGATGGTGATTAGAAACACCGTGATGAGGAGATAGAAGACGATGCGGAACAGGGACACTCTATGCCGATTTTACTACTTACCAACAAACCCGATCAGCGCACGGAGATCCTTGATCAGGAGCAGCAGGTGCAAGGGATCGACCGGCGACGGCTCGAAATTGAAATGCAGGTAGAAGCGGCGGGCGTCTTCGTCGATGGCGTGCACAAGCAAGGCGCGAATGCCGATGGTGTTGGCGGCTTGCGCCGTTCGCATGAGGGCATCGAGCAATAAAGCTTTCCCAAGACCTTTGCCCTTCTGTCCGCGATCCACGGCAAGCCGGCCCAAGAGAGCAACGCCGATCGGGTGATTGGCGAGACCCTTGACCACTCGCGCCGTGGCATCGTCGCGCCGGACGCTGCTTGCGGTCAATGAGTGATAACCGGCAACGACATTATCCCGATGGTGTGCAACATAGACCTTGGCGGCGTCAGCCTGCTGGTTCTGCCAGCCGTAGCGCTGTAACCACTCATTTAACGAAGCCGTACCGCAATCGAAGCTCGAAAGGTCGTGAGCCTGGGTCAGACTTTCGATGATGAACGCGGGTTGCGGAAAACTCATTCAGCGGCTTTCAGCTACGGAAAGTTCGGAGAGAAGCCGCTTGAGCCGGGGCTTGGGATGAAGCATGGGCGGACGGTCGAGAGCTTCCGTGAACGCTTTCCACTGCTGGGGAGTGAGCGTGAAAGTAGTCTGGTCGGCAATGATTTGTTCTGCTCGGGTACAGGCGCTTTCGAGGATGAAGTCGGTCAAGTTGACGCCGCGCACCTTGGCTCCAGCGCGAATCAGGGTCTCCTCCGGTGCGCTAGCGCGCAGGTTGATTCGGCGGCTGCGGGGGCGGGTGGTTGGCATCTGTGCTCTCCTGTTGTTATTGTACTCACAATGTACGCCTGGGAATGCTTTGCTTCAACCCCGGCCCGCTACCACTTTGTTGTGCGATACTGGGTTTAGCGAATGCCATTTGGCAAGTAGATCAACCCATTCTATAGATCCATCATGAACACTACCGTGACACTCGATAAGACAGGACGCGTAGTTATACCCAAGACCCTGCGCGATGAGTTGCGTCTCGAACCAGGGGACACGCTGGAACTTCAATCCGAAGGCGAGAATGTGACGTTGCGTCCCGTGCGGTCATCGAGTCCTCTTCGCAAAGAGCGGGGGATCTGGGTGTTCCGCACGGGCAAGAGAATATCCGCCGCCGTGACGGACAAGGTGCTGTCGGACGGCCGCGAGCAGCGGGACCGCACCAATCGCAGGACTGTCGGGTGAAGGCATTCCTCGACACCTCTGTGCTGGTTGCCACATTCTACGGCGATCACGAGCATCATGAACCCAGCATCGACTTGTTTCTGCGTTATGGGAAGCGCGACGCGTGCTGCGGGGCGCATAGCCTGGCGGAGGTCTATTCGTCATTGACGGGGATGCCGGGAACGGACCGCGTAGGCGCCGATGAAGCCATGCTCTTCCTCAGCAACATCCGCGAACGAATGAGCATCGTTACGCTGACCGATAAAGAGTACTTCAAAGCCGTGGAGGCGTCGGCGGCAGCCGGCGTGACCGGGGGCGGAATTTATGATGCCCTGCTCGGCCATTGCGCTCTCAAGGCGGAGGCCGAAGCCATCTATGCCTGGAACCTTAAGCACTTCAAGCGCCTCGGTCCCGAGATTGCCGGGCGCGTAGCCACTCCTTAGCTTCTAATCTTCCCCCGCCGCGGCTTTGCGCGCCGCGTCTAGCCGCGCTTGGGCGTGCTTTGCGGCGATCAGCCACGACGCGATGTCCATGGCCAGCGCGGGGTTGACGTAAGCTGCCTGGGCTTCGCGCAGGTCCTTTTCGGCCTGCGTGGTGTCGATCTCCTGGCCGCGCTCGGCTTGATCCGCAAGGACGCGCACGTGATTATCCAGGATCTCGACGAAACCCTGCTTGATCGCCATTGCATAACGCTTGCCGTCGGGCGTGGCGTAGGTGAGGGCGCCGACTCCCAGTTCGCTTAACAGCGGAGCATGATCGGGAAGAACGCCGAGGTAGCCTTCCTTGCCTGGAATTTGCGCGCGCACGGCCTGCTCGCTCGCCAGCAAGCGCTCCGGAGTCGCGATCTCTATGAGGAACGAGTCCGCCATCTACTTGGCCTTCTTCAAATCCTCGGCGCGCTGCTTCACGTCCTCGATGTCGCCCTGCATGTAGAACGCCTGCTCCGGCAGATCGTCATACTTGCCCTCCACAACTTCCTTGAAGCTGCGGACGGTGTCGGATAGCTTCACGTACTTGCCCTTGAATCCGGTGAACTGCTCGGCCACGTGGAAGGGCTGCGAGAGGAAGCGCTGGACTTTGCGGGCGCGCGCGACGGTGAGCTTGTCTTCTTCGGAAAGCTCGTCGATTCCCAGAATTGCGATGATGTCCTGCAGATCCTTGTAACGCTGCAGGGTCTGCTTGACGGCCTGCGCGACGTTGTAATGATCTTCGCCGACCACGTTCGGATCGAGAATGCGGGAGCTGGAAGCCAGCGGATCCACGGCGGGGTAAATGCCCTGCTCCACCAGGCTGCGGGTCAGGTTGGTGGTGGCGTCCAGGTGAGCGAACGTAGTGGCCGGCGCGGGATCGGTGTAATCGTCGGCCGGAACGTAAATAGCCTGGACCGAAGTGATGGAGCCCTTCTTGGTGGAAGTAATGCGCTCCTGCAGTTCGCCCATTTCGCTGGCGAGGTTGGGCTGGTAGCCCACGGCCGACGGCATGCGGCCCAGCAGCGCCGATACTTCGGAGCCGGCCTGGGTGAAACGGAAAATGTTGTCGATGAACAGCAGCACGTCCTGGCCTTCTTCATCGCGGAAGTACTCGGCAACGGTGAGGCCGGTGAGGCCCACACGCAAGCGCGCGCCGGGCGGCTCGGTCATCTGGCCGTAGATCAGGGCCACTTTCGACTTGGTCCAGTCGTGCGGATCAAGCACGCCGGATTCCTGCATTTCAAGCCACAAGTCATTGCCCTCGCGGGTGCGCTCGCCTACGCCCGCGAACACCGACACGCCGCCGTGCTTCAGGGCGATGTTGTTGATCAGCTCCATGATGACGACGGTCTTGCCAACGCCGGCGCCGCCGAAAAGGCCGATCTTGCCGCCGCGCAAGTAGGGCTCCAACAGATCGATCACCTTGATGCCGGTTTCAAACATCTGCAGCTCGGTGGCCTGATCCTCGAAATTCGGCGCAGCGCGATGAATGGGCCAGCGCAAAGCGGCATTCACCGGACCCATGTTGTCCACCGGCTCGCCGATTACGTTCAGCACGCGGCCCAGCGTTTCCTTGCCAACGGGAACATCCACGGGATGCCCCAGGCTGATGGCCTTCATGCCGCGCACCATACCGTCAGTGGGCTGCAGCGCGATGGTGCGGACCCGTCCCTCGCCGATATGCTGTGCCACTTCGCACATCACATCGATGGGCGACGGCACGGTAAAGCCTTCGCTCACGATGCGGATGGCGGTATTGATTACGGGAATCTGGTGCTCGGGAAACTGGATGTCCACCGCGGGTCCGGCGATCTGAATCACCTTCCCTTCGGCGGCGGCTGCTGTGGTGGTTGCCATTTCAAGTCCTCTCTGATTACAGCGCGGACGCGCCGCTGACAATTTCGATAATTTCGCGGGTGATACTGGCTTGGCGCACGCGGTTCATGTTCAACGTAAGCTTGTCGATCACTTCGGAAGCATTGGTGCTGGCGGCTTCCATGGCGGTCATGCGGGCGGCGTGTTCGGCCGCGGCGGATTCCAGCAGCGACCGGTAAATCCGCACTTCGATATAACGGGGCAGCAGGCTGGCCAACAGCTCATGCGGCGGCTGCTCGTAAATGTAGTCGATGAATTCCTGCTGCGTCGGAACTTCCACCGGCAGCAGACGGGATATGGTCAGGTCCTGCGCCACCACGTTCCGGAAATGGTTGGCGATGATATAGACCGCGTCGGTTTCGCCATTCGCGAACCGCTCCACCACTTTGCGGGCGATATCCAAAGCGTTCTCGTAACTGGGCGCCTTCTGGAACAGCGTGGTGTGCTCGCCGGTGACTTCAATGGGCCGGCGCCGGAAGAAATCGCGGCCCTTGCGGCCAATCAGCTCGAACTGCACCTTTGCGCCGGAGTGTTCTGTAATAAACCGTTGTGCCGCGCGGATCAGGTTCGAATTGAACCCACCCGCGAGACCGCGGTCGGCGGTTACCAGCAGCAACTGGATCCGCTCCTCGGGCCGCTTGGCCAGCAGCGGGCTTTCGCCGGCGTCGGGGTCGTTAGCGGCCGCCTGCGCGACATTCACCAGCATGCGCTGCATCATCTGGGCGTACGGGCGCGCCGCGATCACGCGATCCTGCGCGCGGCGCAACTTGGCCGCCGAGACCATCTTCATGGCCTTGGTGATCTGCTGCGTGTTCTTTACCGAGCGGATGCGCCGCCGGATGTCGATGAGGCTAGGCATGGCTTACGCGGTTGTCGCTGCCGCTGAGGCATGCTCGGATACGAAGCGCTCCTTATACTCTTTCAAGGCCTGTTCGATTTGCGCTTTCAATGCGTCGTCCAGCGTCTTCTTCTCGCGGATGTCATTGAGGATGGCGGGATGCGCCGATTCCACGAAGCGGTATAGTCCCTGCTCGAAATCGCGGATCTGCTCCACCGGGAGATCGTCCAGCCAGGCGTTGGTTCCGGCATAGATAATCAGAACCTGCCGTTCCACGGTCAGCGGTTTGTACTGGCCCTGCTTCAGAATTTCAACCAGGCGCTTGCCGCGATTCAACTGGTTCTGCGATGACTTGTCAAGCTCGGAGCCGAACTGCGCGAACGCCGCCAGTTCCCGATACTGCGCAAGATCGAGACGCAACGATCCAGCTACCTGCCGCATGGCTTTGATCTGCGCACTGCCGCCTACGCGGCTTACCGAGAGGCCCACATCAATGGCCGGACGCACATTGGAGTTGAAAAGATCGGCGATCAAAAAGATCTGTCCGTCGGTGATGGAAATCACGTTGGTGGGAATGTATGCGGAAATATCGCCGGCCTGAGTTTCGATGATAGGCAGCGCGGTGAGCGATCCATTGCCTTTGGCTTCGCTCAGCTTCGCGGCGCGCTCCAGCAAGCGGCTGTGGAGATAGAACACGTCGCCTGGAAACGCTTCGCGGCCTGGAGGACGGCGCAGCAGCAGCGAGATCTCACGATACGCGGCGGCGTGCTTGGAGAGATCGTCGTAAATCACCAGCGCATGGCGGCCGCTGTCGCGGAAGTATTCGCCCATGGCGCAGCCGGAATACGGCGCGATGTACTGCATGGGGGCGGGGTCCGAGGCGGTGGCGGCTACCACAATGGTGTACTCCATCGCGCCGTGGTCCTGGAGCACCTTCACTACTTGCGCCACAGTGGACCGCTTCTGTCCGATGGCGACATAGATGCAGATTACGTCGCCGCCCTTCTGATTGATGATGGCGTCCAGCGCGACGGCGGTCTTTCCGGTCTGGCGATCGCCGATGATCAGCTCGCGCTGCCCGCGGCCAATCGGAATCATGGCGTCAATCGCCTTGATGCCGGTCTGCAGCGGCTCTTTCACGGGCCGCCGGTCGACTACGCCCGGCGCGATGCGCTCCACGGCGAGCGATTCGCTGGAAGCCACGGGACCTTTCCCATCGATGGGCTTGCCTAGTGCGTCCACTACGCGGCCGACCATTCCTTCGCCCACGGGGACGGACATGATCTTCCCGGTGCGGCGCACTTCGTCGCCTTCCTTGATCTCCTGGTATTCGCCGAGGAGCACCGCGCCCACCTGTTCTTCTTCCAGGTTCAGCGCGATTCCGGAAACGTTGTGGGGAAACTCGATCAACTCGCCCGCCATTACCTTTTCCAGGCCGTATATGCGCGCGATGCCGTCGCCCACCGAGATCACCGATCCGGTTTCGGCGACATTGACCGCCTTGTCGTAGTTCTCAATTTCACCGCGCAGCACGCGCGCGATTTCATCCGCTCTGATCTGAGCCATAACTTAGATTTCCGCCTTGTAAGCCGCCGCGCCTTGAGTAAGCTGGCGGCGCAGCCGTCCGAGTTGCCCGCGCAGCGAGCCGTCATAAACCACGGAGCCCACGCGGGCGACTGCGCCGCCTAGCAACTCCGGATCCACCGCATATTGCACGCGAACCTGTTTGCCTGTGAGCCGGACCAGCTCGGATTCCAGCGCGCTGCGTTCTCCATCGCCGAGCTTTTCCGCCGACGTAACCTGTGTACGCGCGACGCCCATCCGCTGGTCGATTTCCAGCTCGAAGGCCTCGCGCATTTCTGAAATCATCCCGATGCGCCGGTGATCGATCAACACAAAAAGAAAATTCTTGATTTCGTTGGCGACGCCCAACTGGCCGGCCAGATTCGCCAGCACTGCGCGCTTGCGGGATGCCTGGATGGCCGGTGTGCGCATGGCCTGGCGCAAGTCTTCGGATTCGGCGAACATACGCTCGACGCTCCGAAGTTGTTCCACTGCCGCGCCCGGTTCAATCCGTCCGCGAGCGTCCAGCACTACGTCGGCCAGCGCCCGCGCGTAACGCGCCGCGACTACCGAGACCATTTGGGTTCACTCCCCGTCACTCGAGTCATGCCCGGAGCTCGTCGCTGGCGCTGGCACGCTGCAGATCGTGCACGAAAACTTGCACCAGCCGGTTTTGCGTCGCAGCATCCAGGCGTCCGCGAATGCGCTGCTCCGCCATATCCAAAGCGAGCGTACCCGCGTAGGTCTTGAGTTCCTCGCGCGCCAATTTACTCAACGCAGCCAGCTCTTGCTGGGCCTGCTCTTGAACCCGGCGCGCCTGCTGCTCCGTTTCGCGGCGAATGCGTTCGCCTTCCGCTTCCATTTCGGCGCGGGCGTTAGCGCGAATGCCCTCGATCTCGGACTGCAAGCTGCCCGTGCGGAGCTCGATGGCAGCCGCGCGCGCTTCGGCGTCGCGGCGAAGCTTACCGGCTTCCACAATGCCGCTCTGAATCTCTTCGCTGCGGTTGCGGAAAAAGGCCGGAGCGCTCTTGCTCACCAGATAGCCGAGCCCGCCCGCCAGAATCAGGAAGTTTGCCCACTTCCACCAGATCCACTGGTCGCCCTTCGATTCCTCAATCTCATGAGCCGGGGCGGTCTCCTGCGCAAAGGTAACCGGTGTCAGGGCCAGCGCGAAGGATAGCAGTAAAATGGATCGCCGCATCAAGCCACTCTTCCCGCAACCAGCGATTGCGCGATCTGTTCGGCGAGGCCGTCGGCGTAGGTGCCCAGTTCTTTTTTCGCGGCTTCCTTATCGGCGGTCAATTGCGCGCCGGCTTCATGAATGAGCGCGTGCGATTGCCGGCGAGCTTCATCCAGGCGCGCGCTCTGATCTTCCAGCCACTGTCGGCGCACTTCTTCCTGGCCACGGTAAATTTCGGCGCGGGCCTCGCGCAGGGATTGTTCAAATGCAGCTACTTTCTCGGCCGCGCTCTTCAAGCTGGCTTCCGCCGCCTCTCGCGCCCCTTCGGTAGCTTCGCGCCGCTGCTCTAATACCTTCTGCAGCGGGCGATAAAACATTGCTTTCAAGTAAAAGTGAATGAGGATCAAAAACAGCAGCGTCGGGATGGCCCGTAGCAGGATTTGACCCAGCGCTTGTATGGTGGCTTCCATTCAGATTTTGTAAGGGAACTGACTCTCCGTAAAGGGTCAAACGGCGCTTGACGCATCGCAGGCCCAACCCAAACCGTAGCATAGTCGAGCGTGCCAGTTCAAGGCGCGACGGGGGCGCAGGGGTGCCGACGATGCGCACGCGAATGGGCTCAGGGTTTCATGGCTGGGTCGAAGGTGGTGAGGAACATGAGGAAGTCGGCGGCTTCGGGCATATTTCGGACTTGATACCGGATAGTGCGGGCGTCGACTCGCTGCATGCCTGCGAGGTATGCAAGCAACTCGGGCGGGCGATAGCTCTGGAACCCCACTTCCACGGTGATTGGCCCGGGCAGTTTGTAAGGGCGAAAGTCGCCGAGGCGTTCGAGGGCGCGCTTTAACGATTCGGCGATGCGGGACCGGGCTGTTTCGGGCGGGAGCGACGATGCGGAGTGGAACCCGAGCGCCTTTTTGGTTTCGGCGGCTTCGATATTGCCGAGGGTGGCTCGCGCGTCCGCGATGGCTACGTCGTCGCCGGAGGTCATCACCATGGGCACGCCATGATGTCCGGCGACGGCCGCGTTGAAGATGGTTTCGGAAACGCGCGTTCCGTTCAATGACACGTGCGTGAAGTGCGCGCTGGTGAAGGTGTGGGCGCGCACGCCGGCGAGGCTGTGTCCGGGAGCGTGGAAGCCGATCAGCGCGACGGCCTGGAAGGAATCGTCGAGCTCGGCCAGATGGAATTGGCGACGCGGCCAGCCGCGGATCACGCGCACGTCACCGCGGAAACGATCCACCAGCAAGTTGTCGGCATTCAAGTGGCAATCGGCGACCACGATTTCGGCTGCGCCACCGGCGCGCGCTCCCTCCACGGCGGCCAGCGCTTCGGCGGTCATTACCTCGCGAAAGTGCTGGTAATCGGGCGACCCGGGGAACAGCTGCGCCTGGTTCACCAAACCGGCCAAGCCCTCCATATCTACCGCGATATAAACTTTCGGCATTGGGTACAGGTTACCGCTACAATAGATCAAACTACGAATCGAGGAACAGAATGGCCGATAACGCGCCGCAGACGATCGCGAACCACACCCGTTGGGACCCGCGGTTTCACTTTTTCCTGATGCCGGTGATACTGATTACCCTGGGATTCGCCATCTGGAACGCGATACAGGCTCCGGGCATTCTCTCCGGATGGCTGATCGTGGTGGTGATCGGGTGGGCCACGACGGCTTTGCTGGCCCGCACCTACGCCCTCAAGGCGCAGGATCGTGTGATCCGGCTGGAAGAACGATTGCGTATGGCGGTGGTGCTTCCCGAGCCGCTGCGGTCGCGGATTGGCGAGCTGACCGAGGGGCAGCTAGTGGCCCTGCGGTTTGCTCCCGACGAGGAACTCGCCGGGCTCGTTCCCAAAGCGCTGGCGGGCGCGAGGAGTGCCGAGATAAAGAAAGCCATTGTCAATTGGCGTCCCGATTATCACCGGGTCTGACGCCAATGGGGCACCTATTAGAACATGTTGATTATCCGCCAGCCAAACTTCGTATCTTGTGGCAATAAAGCCACTTACCATAGGTAGCTGAAACAACGATCAGCATCCACAAGTGTATCCGGATGCAAAAGCAGGCCGGTTTGCAATACCGGAAGCAAATTTTCAAAATGGCATTGTCGTAGTTGCAGAAATATGTTACACTCCTCCCACTATTAACAAAGGAGGCCTGGATGAAGATCAACAGGCTGGCGATTATTGGATTGGCGGTGCTCACGGCGATGTCCCTCGCCGCCGACGACAAGGATAAGGGCGGAGATAGCGACGCTCGCCCTGATGGAAAGGGTGACGGCACCATGCAACATCAGCTTGCGCCGGACCCGTTCGCGGGGAAAAATGCCCGCACGGGATCAAACGGTATCTCCTATCATGGCGGCCCCGTCATGTTAGGCACTACCAACATGCATTTCATCTATTACGGCAACTGGAGCGCCAACAGCACTCTCACCGGGGCACAAACGATTCTGGCGGACTACGCTTCCCATTTTGGCGGCACTGGGTACTACAACATCAACACCACGTATTTTGACGGCTCGAACAACCACGTGGCCAACAGTGTGACATACGCCGGGGCGGTGAGCGTCGGGAGTCCGTTCGGTAACAACATCTCCGATGCCAACCTGGTGTCGATTGTGGCCTCGACGAATCCGACGGATACGAACGGCGTGTATTTCGTCCTCACGTCGCCGGAAGTGAACGAGACCAGCGGGTTCTGCACTCAGTACTGCGGCTTCCACACGCATGCCACCATCAATGGCAACGACATCAAGTACAGCTTTGTCGGCGATGGCGCACGATGTCCATCGGCTTGCTCGGCCCAAACCACCACTCCCAACGGGAACTTGGACGCGGATGAGATGGCCAACGTGATCTCCCATGAATTCGAGGAATCCACTAGCGATCCGGACTTGAACGCCTGGTTTGACCGGCGCGGACAGGAGAACGCCGATAAGTGCAATTTCAACTTCGGCGCGACGTTCACCACCTCGAACGGGGCTCAAGCAAATCAAACCTTTGGCTCCCGTACTTATCTGATCCAGCAGAACTGGTTGAACGCTAACGGCGGCCTCTGCGCTCAGCGCTTCCCGTAACCAACGCCCACGGGCTGAAGTCCGTGCTACGGCACGGGCTTCAGCCCGTGAAGTCAGGGTTTTTTGTAGACCACTCCGTTTTTCATCACGAATTCCACCCGCTCCAGAGTTCCAATATCGGCCAGCGGATCGCCCCGCACGGCGACGATGTCGGCCAGCTTGCCGGGTTCTATCGCGCCTAACCGGTCTTGTTCGCCCAGAAGCTCCGCTCCCACCACCGTCGCCGACCGGATGGCCTGCATGGGCGTCATGCCGTACTTCACCATGTAGCCGAACTCCTTGGCTTCATTCACGGACCAGGAGAAACCTCCGGCATCGGTTCCCAGGCTGATTTTCACACCCTTCTCCACCGCGCGGCGG
This sequence comes from Bryobacterales bacterium, assembly GCA_043743755.1. Lineage (GTDB taxonomy): Bacteria > Acidobacteriota > Terriglobia > Bryobacterales > Bryobacteraceae > JALYHQ01. The sequence continues at coordinate 11,912 of JAYTVY010000508.1, forward strand.
AACGCCTTCTCTTGCAGCTTCATCATTTCGAGCCAGATGGGCGCTCCGGCATCGGCGCGGCCCTGTGCGACATAAATGCCGACGTAGAGGGTGGGGCACCAGTACACGCCGCGCTTGATCATCTGGTCCATCAGCTCTTCGTCCAAGCCGTCGCCGTGCTCAATGGTGTCGACGCCCGCCCGCAGCGCGGACGCGATGCCCTCCTTGCCCATGGCGTGCGCGGCTACTTTGCGGCCCAGGCGATGCGCTTCGGCCACCAGCGCGCCCGCTTCTTCATCGGTGAAGTTTACCCAGGAGTGCAGCGCGCCATCCTTGACGAAATATCGGCGGTCGGAATAATACTTGATCCAATCGGCGCCGTACTTCACTTCTTCGCGCACGGCGTGACGCAGGTTGTCGGCGCCGTCCACGATCTGGACGCCTTCGGGAACGCGGAGTTCCCAGGAGTAGCCCGATAGCGGATAGGTTCCAGTGGGGGCCAGCGCGCGCGTGGCGACGAACATGCGCGGGCCGGGAATGACGCCGCGCTGGATGGCGGTCTTGATATCGACATCCGCATACATGGCGCCTTCGGTTTCCAGGTCGCGCAAGGTGGTGAAGCCGTTCATCAGCGCTGTGCGGGCGGACATGGTGGCGCGGATGGCGCGATAGGGGATGGACTCTTTCAGCAGTTGATCGTCATAGTCCGCGGCGGTGATATCGCCCTGCAGCAGGACGTGGGTGTGGTTGTCGATCAGGCCGGGCAGAACGGTGAAGGCGCTCAGGTCGATGACTTCAGCATTGTCGGGGGCGGCGGACGTCCCCACCGAGCGGATGAGGCCGCCGTCCACGACGATGTTCTGGGAGGTGAGCACGCGTCCCGCGCGCGTATCGATGAGGCGGCCGGCCCGGATGACGATGGGACGGCTGGCGGGAGTCTGGGCAAAAAGAGCCAGCGCGGAGGAAAGCGTGGCGGCAAACAGACGAAGGCTTCGCATCGTCCTTGTATTCTAGTTCAGCGAATTAAGCCAAAGCGGAGCGCCGCGCCTCCGCTTTGGCCCAGGTTGGAACGCCCGTCAGAGAGAGCGCAGGAAATTCAAGATGTCCTGCTTCTGGCTGGTACTGAGGTTCTTGAAGTTGTTGATCACTCCATTAGCCTCCGATCCGCAGAACTGGCTCGTTGAACTGGGCTGATAGACACTGCCGTTGGTTTCGTCCAGGAACGAAGCGCTGAACTCCGTGGAGTTGCACTGCCCGCTATCGTCGGCGTGAACCAGAATGGCCGTCAAGAGGTTGGAGGTGCGGCCGTCATGAAGGAAGAAGAGCCGCTGGCCGACGCCCCAAAGCGGCGCGGTGCGGAACTCGTCCGGGCCGGCTCCGCCCTGCAGGACGCCATCCAGCAGATCCGATCCCATGTGGTGAATGGCGATATCGGAATACGGATGGTAGGTGACATTGCTCATGCCGGTGAACGGCGATGCCGCGGTAGTCAAGGAAACAGTGTGGCACAGGGCACATCCGATGCTGCTGAACAAGGCCTGACCATTCAACTGGGACGCCGTACTCGTCGTGGGTGTGGGAGGAGCGGTGAGCCGCATGAACGCACTGAAATTGATGATGTCGGAAGGCGTGGTGGCGCCGCCGGCGCCGATGTTGGTGTGGTCTTCGGGCGTCGGATTGAAGACGCAGCCGGGTACGGCAGCGCGCTCATTCGGGAACACTTCGTTGGAAACGCCCTGCTCAACGTTGTAGGCCTCGCCCGAAAAAATCTCGAGCGACTTGTTCTGGGCCTTCCAGCCAAAGCGCGTTACTGTACCGTCATTGCCGGTAGTGTTCAGCCTTCCCGCGATGCCCAGGGCGGACTTTTGAGAGGCATTGGCGGCGAGGTTGGCCTGCAGCGTTGCGTCAGGCGTGTTCTCAATCAGGCCGAGGCCGAACGTCGGGGTCGGGATCCGGAAACTGACGTTGGCGTTGGCGAGCTGGAAGTTGAAGTCCGGCTGCGCCAGATTGCAGCCTGGAGCATCGGTACGGCCCTTGATGGTAAACAGGCCGTGCACGCCGCCATCCAGGGGCGAGTTGAGCTGAGTTGGGTCCACCGCGATGAACCTTGCTTCGCGCACTGGACCGTGCAGACTAATGAACGATGGGATGGTGTTGGTGGCTCCGTCAAGGTTAGCCACGGCTATCTGGGGATTCGTGGCCGGGCTGCTGCCGCCGGTGGCGGGAGCAGCGTGACACCCCGAACAGCTGTTCATGTTGAACGTGGGTCCCAGGCCCACGCCCGCTTCGCCAGGGAGGGCGCCGCGAACTGAATCCACTTCACTAAATACGTCCCGCGCCGAAGTAAAGAACGCCTTCTCATTAGCGCTTAATCCGGCGAACGGGCCACCGGCGCCAGCGGCTCCGCCGCGCGGTCCGGGATCGGTCTGGGCGATACAAATTGCGGATGCGAGTAACATTCCAGCCAGGGACTTGACTCCATTCCTGGCCAGTGAAGATTTCAAGAGATGCATAGATAGACTCCTTTTCAAACTGCTTCTGCACACATTGCGCAAGGACACCGGCATTCAGTGGGTAACTGGCGGGTCTCGAAGTCAGGTAGAATGGAGTTGCGTAGGCTGCCATCTACCTGGCATCCGAGAAACGGCCCCCGCCCCACAGCGGGGGCCGAATCTATTAGATAGCTCGGAAGATGGTTTGTCGATGCAACGCGGACATGATTAGCTCCAAAACGGGTTCTCAGGACACTTGCAGCCAGTCGATGCCTAAGTCGGACCTGAAAAACGGGCGCACTCCTCCATCCTCGCCTGGATAACGAGGATAAGCGAAAGAATGACCGATCTCGGCCGACTTAGCTCTCGCAGCTAGCAGTACTACAACTTGGTTGAATCACGAGAAAAATAACACGCCTTTTCAAACCTGTCAATGGGCATTCCCATAGGTTGGGCCAATCGGTGTCATAGGGGAAAGCCTATAGCTCAAATCCAGCGCCGTGGACTGGGCGGTCCGCTTGGTAACTCGTTGGGAAAGCTGATAGAAACTTATCAAACGCTCCGGAGCAAACGCTTTTTCACTTTGAAAAATAAATAAGTGCAGCGCGCACGTATGCGCCACCTTGTGACGCCCCGAGTCTAAATTACTGTTTTCCTAAGACTCTCTACGGTTATTTGCGGTGGACATTTAGGGGGTTAGTACGGCCAAGCCGGCTTAGCGAAAAGTCCGCCGTCCACCCAGAGGGTTTGGCCCGTAACAAACTCGGCGGCATCGGTGGAGAAGAACACCACGGCATGGGCCACATCCCGGGGCGTGCCGACGCGCCCCGCCGGAGTCAGGCGGGCCCAGGTGCCGGCGTAGTCGCCGGCTTCCTCCTTGGTGCGTTCGATTTCGATCGCCCCTGGGGCTACGCAGTTGACCGTGATGCCATCCGGAGCGAGCTCGACGGCCGCGACCTTGGTGAGCATCTCAATGCCGCCCTTGCTGGCCGTATAGTCCACCAGCCGCGGAAACGCGACTTTGTTACAACCCGATCCGATATTCACAATCCGCCCTCTTCCGCGTTCGCGCATGTGACGCGCGGCGGATTGCGTACAGAGGAAGCAGCCCTTCAAATTGGTGGCTAGAACGCGGTCCCATTCGCGCTCCTCCAGATCGAGGAGGGGCTTCCAGGTTTGGATTCCCGCGTTATTGACCAGGATGTCCAAGCGGCCGAACCGGGAGAGCGTCTGGTCAAACATGCGGCTCACGTCGGCGGACACACCCACGTCGGCGGCCACCGGAATGGCGTCGCATCCCAGGGCGCGCACCTCCACGGCCACCGCTTCGGCGCCCGTGGCGTCCGCGCGGTAGTTCACCGCCACCGAGCAACCCTGGCGCGCCAGTTCCAGCGCGATTCCCTTGCCTATTCCTTTGCTGGCGCCCGTAACCAGAGCCGTCTTCCCT